>JAYTGA010000362.1:0-5158 GCA_043733905.1 Segetibacter sp. | reverse complement strand
TGATGTTGAAGTTTCAGGAGCTAAGACAGGCCCTATCTATATACCGTTGCTTCAAACATGCCATTTTTGAAGGTAAATTCCTTAAGTTGATGACATTGGTTGACAGCATAGAATTAGATAATTTTAGAAAAAGGTATAAATTTGAGAAAAAGGACAAAGTGAGTCTACCATTGTTTTTTGGACAATATAATTTGAAGAAATTAAAACCAGATTTTAATAACCTTCAAGATTTATATTTTAGATTTGATTCAAAAGGAAAAAACTCTTGGTTCTATATTGTTGATTTAAAAAAACATTTACTCTGGGCGGAAATTCAGTATCCTGATTGGAACGGAACTTAGCGTAAAAAATTTCTTTCTACGGGGATTTACTTTCTAAATTTTATATACAAAACAAGACTCCATCTTACGTTAAAAATTTATCTTCTCACAACACTTCCAATCTTTAAACTTCCGCAAAAGATCTCCTAAAACTCCCCACAAAACAAAAAGCCACAACCCGCTGTTGTACCTTCATTTGGCTATGAAAAAGCTCTTCATTATTGCATTCCTGTTTTGTCTCTGCCTTGCCTACATCGCCTTCATGCCCGGCGGCGATCAGCCTGTGCACATTCCCGCAAGTCCGCAGCGCACCGGGGATGCCGCCAAAGGCTATCAATATCTAACCACCGGCGACTACCTCAAGAGCGGCCTGCCCTACCAACTCTTCATGATGAGTGGAAAAAAGGACACGCTCAATCTTTTGCAGCGAACAGGCATCAACAAAGATGTGCCTTATGAATACACCGCCATCTCCGCACCCAACGGCGAACTGCTTGTTTCGCCCAACTGCCTGCAATGTCATGCGCAGGTTTTTGAGGGTAAATTATATGTAGGGCTTGGCAACAGCGCATCCGATTTCACTATCGGAACATCCACGGCCGCCATGAGCGACAACCTCTACAAAATGCTGTCAATGATGGGCGGCAAAAAGTTTGATGCAGCAAAAAATTTCCTGGTCGCTACCAAAACTATAGGCCCCTACCTGCAAACTGATGTGAGAGGCGTGAACGCTGCAGACCGCCTTGCTTCTGTGTTGGCTGCCCACCGCAACCCCGCCACGTTTCAGTGGAGCGACAAAGAATTGCTCACCCTTCCCAACGAAGTAGTACCCACCGATGTACCCGCCTGGTGGTTGCTAAAAAAGAAGAACGCCATGTTCTACAATGGCTTTGGCCGAGGCGATTTTTCAAAGTTTCTTATGGCTTCCAACCTGCTGACAGTCAGCGATACAGCAGAGTCAAGAGAGGTCTATGGCCACTTCAACAATGTGCTTGCTTTCATCAATTCCATTCAACCGCCTAAGTATCCTAAGGCGATTAATGAAAGCCTGGCGGCAAATGGGAAAGTCGTTTTTAACAACACCTGCTCCGGCTGCCACGGCCGCTATGGCGATGATGAACAATATCCCAACCTCCTCATTCCAGCTTCCATTATAGGAACGGATTCGGCCTTGTACCAAAGCAATTACTCCTCGCCACAGTTTGTGGATTGGTTCAACCGAAGCTGGTTTACTATGGGCGACAACCCCGCACAATTAGTTCCCTACAAAGGCTACATCGCCCCACCGCTCGATGGTGTCTGGGTGACCGCTCCCTACCTTCACAATGGCTCTGTGCCTACATTAGAAGCCATGCTCAACAGCAAAACCCGCCCCACCTACTGGAGCCGCAACTTTGATCAACCGGAATATGATTATAACAAAAACGGCTGGAAATATTCTGTGGCTTCTTCCCCTCAAAAAGGTGCATACAACACAACTCTGCCCGGCTATGGCAACTACGGCCACAATTTTGGCGATAAGCTAAGTGACAAGGAAAAAAAGGCCGTGATAGAGTATTTGAAAACGTTGTAGAAGATATTTCTAAGAAATTGTTCTCCCTGTATTCTCTGTGTTGTCTTTTCTCCTGTATTTCTCTGTGGTAAAAAATATCCGGAAGTTTCAGGAGATTGCATTCTTTACACCAATGATTTCCGCAGCAATGCTCACCGCTATTTCCTCCGGTGTCTGGCTGTGAATGTTCAATCCAACCGGGGCATGAATGTTTTTCAGTGCAGTTTCATCAATGCCTTCAGCGGTATAATCTGCAAACATTTTTTCTATTTTCTTTTTGCTGCCAAGCAATCCAACATACCTGAAGTCCTTTCCCAGCAAGGCTCTTACGGCCAGGTCATCAGTTCTGTAGCCAAAGGTCATCACCACCACATAGCCCGTTTTATCGCTTTCAATCAGTTGGCTAAGATGTGTGTAACTGTCAATGATTGTTTTCTGCTTCGCAAAAATGTTTTCGTCAAATGTCTTCAATCCAGCCTTGTCGTCATACAGATGAATATAAAACCCAAGCATGGACATGATCTTACAAAAAGCCAGTGAGCAATGCCCGCCACCAATCACATGCAGGTGATGGATGTACCCAATTCTTTCGCGGTAATGCCAGTCATTTTCCGAATGAAAAACATAATCAAATTGCTTCGTCATTTCAGCTTCGCTAAATGATACGCCATCGGGTGACAACTCAAGAAGCCCATTCTTATCCTGCTCAAGACATTGAATAATCCGGCTAATCAAGTTACTTTCAGAAGGTTGAAATTTATAAATGAACAGGGTTTGTTCACCCGAGCAAATCATGCCGCTTTGATTGCTGCCGGCAGTTTTATCATGAACCTGTTTTTTCACAGAAGCCACGTCTGCATTGTGTCGCAACTTGTCCTTCGCCATCTCCACAAACTTGTGTTCCATGATGCCACCACCAATAGAACCCTGCATTTCTCCCTCCGCATTCACGGCCATAAAAAAGCCTTGCCTGCCCGGGCTGCTGCCATTGCTTTCCAACACATACAGCAGCATCACACCAACATTTTGTTGCAGACTCGTCTCAACCAGTCGCCATATTTTTATTAGCTGCTGCATTATTCATTATTCGTTGTTCATTATTCATTTGTTGTTGATACAAAGCCATCAATGTTTTCTCAGGTGTCATGGGTGCATCAAAAGCAATGAGGGCATTTGGGTTAAAAGCCTTGATGGCATTGCGTATGGCAAAGAATGCACCAATGCCATACATCAACGGAGGCTCACCCACAGCTTTTGATTTAAAGATGGCGAGGTTGTCATTGTCCGTTTCTAAAAACTCAATTTCAATTGTTTTAGGTACTGAGTAAATGTCCGGCACTTTGTACGTGGATAGCGCATTGGAGCGTAGCTTTCCTTCCTTGTCAAACACAATTTCTTCCAGGGTCATCCAGCCCATGCCTTGCACCAGGCCGCCTTCTATCTGACCCCTGTCAATAGCCGGATTCATGGAAGAACCAAAGTCGTGAACAATCTTGACCGCATCAAAAGAGTAAGTACCGCGAAGACAATCCAGGGTCACAATTGTAATAGCCGTTCCATAAACATGATAGGCAAATGGGTGGCCTTTCTCAGTCGTTTTATTAAAGTGGACTTCGGGTGTTATATAGTGGCTGTGTTCCGATAAATTGACCCTTTTCCAATAGGCATTGCTGACTAATTTGTTCCAGGTCAAAAGGCTTTGTTGTCCGTTTGCAAAAATCAATTCATTCTTTAGCTCAATGTCGTTTGCTTCTACATTCAGTTCATCTGCCGCTACCTGTTTTAATCTATCTAAAATGGCTGAACAGGCCATCAACACTGCCTTGCCGTTCAGGTCGGCAGTTGCACTTGCAGCAGATGGAGAGGTGTTGGCAATGCGGCTGGTGTTGGTAGTTTGTAATTTTATTTTTGCTGCAGGTAAAGAAAAAACACTCGCTGTTACCTGCAGCATTTTAGTGTTCACACCCTGGCCCATTTCAATGGCTCCTGTACTCACACTCACACTGCCATCTGTGTACACATGCACCAGAGCCCTCGCCTGGTTCATAGCAGTGTTGGTAAAAGAAATGCCAAAACAAACCGGCATAAAAGAAAGCCCCTTTTTATACAATTGATTGCTTGTATTAAAAGCCCCTATTTGCTCTTTGATTTTATCTGCTTGATAAAGTTCTTCTGCTTTGTTCCAGCAGGTATGTGCTTCGCTCACAGCCTTTTGCCCGTAGGGAAATTCATCGCCTGTTTTGTTCAGATTTGCTTTTTGAATAACAGTAGCATCAACACCCAGTTGGTCTGCTGCTTTGACTATTGCGGACTCAATCACAAACATAGCCTGCGGCCCGCCAAAACCTCTGAAAGCCGTGTTGGGCGGCAGGTTGGTGCGGCAGCTATAAGCAGTTGCCTTTACATTGGGAATGAAATAAGTGTTTGTGCAATGAAATAAAGTCCGCTCCATAATAGCCGGAGATAGATCGGCAGCAGCACCTGCATTCTGGTAATAGGCAGCTTCAAAAGCAATGATTTTCAAATCCTCATTTAAACCAATTTTAAAGTCAGTAGAGTAGGGGTGACGTTTGCCTGTCATGGACATGTCGTCTATGCGGGACAGACAATATTTGACTGGTTTCTTTAAATGATGAGCAGCCATTGCACACATTGCAGCCCAGGCATTTGCCTGGTCTTCTTTGCCACCAAAGCCGCCACCAAGGCGGGTCACGTCAACTTCCATGCGGTGCATTGGAATACCTGATACACGGCTGGCTGCAAACTGTGTAGCCCGTGGACTTTGTGTGGATGAATAGATTTTGATACAATCATTTTCCTGCGGAATGGCGTAGGCACCTTGTGTTTCTATGTACAAATGTTCCTGCCCGTTGGAATTGGCTATGCCTTCAAAGATGTGTGCGCAATCAGACCAGGCATTGTCAATATTTCCCAAAGAAAATGTTCGAGGAGGCACAATCAATTCACCCAATGCCTGCGCCTCCCGTGGATCGGTGATGATGTGTAAAGGTTCAATGTCAATCTTTATTTTTTTGATGGCAGCCCTTGCTTCTTCATCAGACTCCGCCACCACAAAGGCTATTGGCATTCCACAAAAGTCCACGGTCTCTTCAGCAAACAATGGTTCATCGGGCACAATGCCGCCAATTTGGTTTTCACCGGGGATATCTTTGTGTGTAAAAATCTCTATCACGCCAGGCATTGTTTCCGCTTCGTTAAAATCAATCTGCCTGATGTGTCCATGAGCCACCGGAGAGCCATAAGCCACGCCAAACAGCGTTCCCTG
>JAYTGA010000361.1:0-14961 GCA_043733905.1 Segetibacter sp. | reverse complement strand
TAATTAGCGAAAATGCTGACCCTGCAATTATCAGGATTTTTTTTGAAATAAGGGGCTAATGGACAAAATTAATGGTAAGAATCGCTGAAACTATCGCTGGCATTGCATTTGGGTCAATTTTTATATTTTTCAACGAAAATAGGTGCTATTAAATTTTGTCAGATGCAGTTTGGGTAAGGGTTCTATGAGTTTTTGAAGGCATGAAGCTCACAGTAAATACCATTAATTTTGTCTATTACACCGAAATAAGGGAATAAGAATTAAAATAGAATTGTTGCAGTGTTTATTACTAAGGTCATAAGTTTTGTCGGGTGTTTTTTTATGCCTTACAAAGCAGAGAAAGCATTTCCCCAAAAACCACTCCTACTTCCTCCTCAACCACTGTTCAGGATTCAGAAACACGCTTTTTTCGTTAATAACCATGAACAGGACTTCGCCTTCGCCTGCATCGTTGGCGGCGGCTTTGCCAATGGTTGTTGCTGCATTGACTTGCTGTCCCTGGTTGACATTAACAGAAGATAAATGGCTGTATGTGGTGAAATATTTACCGTGTTTGACTGTCACCGCCTGTTCGCCACCAAGGTCGTAAACAGATGAGACTTCGCCATCGGCTACTGCCTTTACAGAAGAGCCAACGTCAGTGGAAATGTACACACCATCGCTTCTGCCGGTTATTTTGGTGCCGGGTATGGTGTATGTGCCAAAATGGATGCTTACAAAACCACTTGCGGGCCAGGGCAGGCTGCCCCTGCCTGTTTCAAAATTAATGGACATGCGGCGGCCTTCGTCTGTCATTTCAAGGTCACTTGCAGGGCGGTCTCTTTTTGGGCGGGTTGGAACAACTGGCTCTTCCACATCGGCTTTATTATTTCCTGGATTTTTTATTTTATCAGCTTTTCTTTGCTCCGCCAATTTGGCTTTACGGGCATCTTCCTCCAGTTTTCTTTGGCGGGCCAGTGCCTCTGCTTTCTTTTTGGCTTCGGCTACTTCGCGGCGAATGATGGCGGCAATGGCATTCTGCATCTGGCGGCGGTCGGCTTCTCTTTTCCTTATTTCATTTGCCAGGTCGTTTTCCTGTGTTTTCAGTTTCACCACCTCATTGTTTTGTTCTTTCTTGTCCTCTTCCAGGTCAACCAACTGGCTGTTCTGGTCTTGTAGTGCCACGCTTTTTTCTTCTTTGCTCCGGTTGAGCGATGCTATTTTGTCGCTGATGAGCTGTTGTGTTTTGTTGATGTTGTCCACCTGTTGTTCGCGGTAGAGGCGATAGCTTTTCAGGTAAGTAATCCGCTTCACGGCATCGTTGAAGGTGGAGGCGGAAAAGATAAAATTGAGATAATCGTAGTTGCTACGGTTCTTGTAAGCGAACACAAGGCTTTTTGCGTAAGCTATTTTCAATGTATCCAACTCCTTTCGCAGGTAGTTGACTTCTAATTGATTTTTGTAAATGTTGTTGTCAAGAATCCGCATGTCTTTGCTGATGTTTTGAATCAGCTCTTCCCGTGCCGCTATTTTTCTTTTGATGAGGTTGTAATTCGCCAGGGATTTATTTTTTGAGTTGCGGATATTTTTCAGGCTGGCATTCAGGTCTTTTATTTCCTGCAAAAGTTCTTGCTGCTTTCGTTTCAATTCTTCTTTGGTCTGCTGCGCAAACACAGTAGCAGACAGTGCTATGAAGAAAACGAGGAAGATAATTTTTTTGACCAAAATCAGGAGTTTAGAATTAGGAATTTAGAATGTGGTTGTTACATGAATCAATTTGAGTTGTATTATAGAACACGGATGACACGGATTGAACGGATTAACAGGATTTTTTTGCTTCGCAAATGATTATTGACTATTCATGAAAAAAAGCGATTTAAAATTGTGAATAAACAAATTATTAAACACTAAACATTAAACACTAAACATTTTTCAAAGTCTTTTATAATTTTTACCAATGCTAAATGGAAATGAAACCGGTTGGTTAAAAGAATATTGTTTGAAATTCAGTTCAATATCCAGCTTTGACCTCTCGGCAACTGATATGTTTCTATTGGTCGAAAACGGCACTCCAGTGCTGTTTTCATAATTGCTGAATGTGATGTCGCATGTCCTGTTTCGCACCGCATCTATATCATCCAGTTTGCTGTGCAATACCGTGTAATCCGTATTATTCAGCGAAATGAGATGCTTGAACAACCGCCCATTCATCAGCACCAGCAGTTCATTGTTGTTGTTCACTTTGTACGACACAATGTTGCTGTCTATGAAAACCGGGTTGCCCACTATCAAATCCTGCAACGTTGTGAAATCAAAAGGCAAATCTGTAATCTCCTGCAGGTAGCCGATGCTGCGAAACTGCACATTTTTCTTTAACAGGTTCATCACCTTTACGCTGTCTTTGGTAATTAGCACCCTGAAACCCTCAATGCCTAAAGCTCCACGAAGGCTCAGCCAGATGGCAGAATCTTTTTTGAGCCTTATAAAAGCAGTCGCTTCATCACCGCCCTCTTTGCCTTCATAACTTACCCTCACCTTGGCACTAAATGTATTGAACTCAATTTTGTTCTTTATCACTTTGTTATACACCTCGTGGATGAGTGCTGCCGAATCAAACCCGTTATTGTCTTTGACCACAATAACCGAGGTTGTATCTTTTTTAGAAATAGCCTCCTGAATCTTCTGTACTTTTTTTGCCGGCCTGCAGCCCAACATAATAACTATCAAAAAAAAAATACTTCCTGATTTCATTCGTTTGTTTTTGTAAAAAAAATATGAACTATAAATACAAATCATGACTCTCAATCTTTAATTCATAACTCTACATTCATCATTTTTAATTCAACATCCTTTAATTAACAAGCGGTGGAAAAAGCTGAATAGCATTACCCAAAAGTACAAGTGAGTGACATGCACAGCATCCTGCGGACAACTAAAGCTCCACAAAGAACTTTCTGCCGGGACAAAAAAATGATTAAACAAATCGAATTAATTCCTAATTCTCAATTCCTAATTCTTAATTCCTAATTATTGCCCGTGTGTCCAAAACCGCCTTCACCTCTTTGTGTTTCGTTGATTGCTTCGACCTGCTCCAACATTGCTTTCTCCACTTTTTGAAAAACCAATTGCGCTATTCTGTCGCCATTGTTTATCACCTGCATTTCTGCCGAAAGATTGATTAAAATCACTTTCAGTTCTCCCCTGTAATCCGCATCCACAGTGCCGGGGCTGTTGAGGCAGGTGATGCCCTGCTTGATAGCCAACCCGCTGCGTGGACGAACCTGTGCCTCGTAACCTATGGGCAGTTCTATGAACAAACCGGTGGGCACCAGGCTTCTTTGCAACGGCTGCAAAGTAACGGGCAATTCAATGCTGGCCCTCAAATCCATGCCTGACGAGCCTTCGGTAGCATAAGCAGGTAAGGTATTGCCGGAACGGTTGATAATTTTAACGGTCATATTTTTGGCTGTAAGCAAATGTAAATAAGCGGATGTTGCAATAAAACAGAAGTTATACAGCGTATTGTTAAAAAACTGATTTTTGGAGCAATACGGTTGCATAAGCCATCAATCCTTCTTCACGTCCGGCAAAGCCCATTTTTTCTGTTGTAGTTGCTTTAATGGAAATGTCTTTGATAGTAATGCCAAGAATGCTGGCAATGGCCTGTTGCATTTCGCCAACGAAGGGCTTTATTTTGGGGGCTTCCAGGCAAACGGTGGTGTCAATGTTCACGACTTCGTAGCCTTCGTGTTGAATGAGTGTGAGCGTTCGCTGAAGCAATATCTTGCTGTCAATATTTTTGAACTCAGAAGACGTGTCAGGAAAATGAACACCAATATCGCCCAGGCACAATGCACCAAGCATGGCATCGCAAATGGCGTGTAGCAACACATCGGCATCGCTGTGGCCGAGTGCGCCTTTGTGATGCGGGATTTTGACACCGCCGAGCCACAAATCCCTGCCTTCAACCAACTGGTGAAAATCTATACCGGAGCCAATTCTGTACATAATCAGTTCACTTAATTTTTTTAGAAATAAAAAAAGCGAAAGTAATCTACCTCCGCTTTTAATTATAATAATTTAGGTTGTCAAAAACTAATTAGGAGAAACCGCAGTCCCCGACCCATTGGTATTGTCATCCAAATCAAACACTAAACTAAAGCGCAAAGTGTTGGACAACGGATTACGGTTGACCCCACTGCCGGAAGGTACGAGATAAGAAAAATTGAGACCAAAAACATTGTATTTTAACCCAACACCTACGGTAAAATATTTACGGTTGCCTTTCAGTTTGTCTTCGTAGAAATAGCCAAGGCGACCAAAAAACTGGTTGTTATATCCATATTCAGCACCTAAGCCTACCTGGATTTCTTTTAATTCATCACTAAAGCTACCAGCATCGCTAAAACTGCTGAACCAACTGCTGATGACACTTTTTGTTCGATAATTCAATTGCGCATCAGGTGTTGTATCATTAATTGAAGGAGGTGTAGGTACAAGTAATTTATTTAAATCAAGCGATAATGTAAACTTACTATTTTCATCAAAAACCCATGTGTTGGCAACACCAATTGCTAAATTTGCTGGAATATAATCTTTTTGCTGGGCATCACTGGTGTAGGAAATTTTAGAGCCAAGATTTGAAATTGCAAGCCCCCAATTAAATCCTTTGCCATCAGTGTTTATGCCATTGTGGAATAAACTAAGATCTGCAGATACGGCACTACCGCTTTTATATTGAACACCATTGATGGCTTGACCGCCAGCCAGATTGCTGCTTATATATCTCAATGCTATTCCCACCCCAAGCTTTTCACTTAGCTTTCTGCTGTATCCAAAGTCAATAGCAAATTCCCTTGGGCGGTATTGACTAATATCATTTCCCGCATAATCCGTAAATTGAATAGTTCCAAGACTAAAATAGCGAATGGAGGCAGCAAGTGCCTGTTCCTCATCTATTTTGTGGTACCCGGCAATAGATGTTAGATAAACATCGGTCAAGCCTAAATCTCTAAGCCAGGGAGTGTAAGTGGCTGAAATGCTTGTGCGACTTTCCACAAAAGGAGTTTTTGCTAAATTAAAATAGACCGCATTCACATCTGGATTTGTTGCAACCGCTACATCACCCATCCCTCCTGCACGGGCATCTGGGGAAATTTTTAAAAAAGGTACTGCTGATGTTACCACCCGGTTAATTGAATTGTCCGCTTCCGTTTGCGATTTTGCCTGAAGGAAAAAAGCTAAAGCCAATAATAATGCAGTGTAGTTTTTAACTGTCGTTTTTTTCATTGCCACAATAGGTTTGTTGATTTGTTGTTTCACTACGTCTTTTTTTAAATAAAGTTGTAAAAATAGCAGAATAATTCAAACGCTCAAACAATGACGAACGGTGAAAAAAGGAGTTGAAAACCAACTGCCACCCGGCTTTTTTGCAACAAAAATTGTTAAGTAGCAGTCTCTTACATACACATGAACGATTAAGAAATCAAGGCTTGTTATGCCATAAGGGTGAAACAATTGCGCCTGCAAATATAAGAAGGTCATTCTTAGACAGGAAAATTTCTATTTTCAAAGATGAGATTTGGAGATAATTAGCTGCCTGAAATAAATATTTTGCCTGAAAAATATTGATTTGTTCATTTGTCATCTTTATTTTCTAATAATCCGGCAATTGAATGAGCCATGTAAAAGTCCCGTTTGCCAATTGAAGTGCATAAGTCATTTTTCCGTTTGTAATTACAAGGTAGCTGACCTGGAGTGTAATGTTATAGTTGAGAATTTGCCGAATTACTTTTTCGTTGAGCGGCACATTCATTTCTTTACATTCCACAGCCATCCAGGGTCTGTCATTTTTATAGACGACAATGTCAAACCGTTTTTTTAAATCGCCAAGTGCAATTTCTTTTTCAATTGCTAAAAGGGATTTCGGATATTTTTTGACCTCTAAAATGTATTGGAGAAAGTTTTGCCGAACCCATTCTTCGGGTGTCAGTGCTACCCATTGTTTTCGGCATTCATCAAAAATGATTTCTTTGCTATTTTCATTTTTTATTTTGAAATGATGCGCAGGAAACGACAGTTCAATCATTGGACAAAAGTATTCACTATTTTTACAGGAATGTTTAGGGTTTATTAGGGTTTAGAGTTTAGGGTTTAATGTTTAGAGCGTGAACTTAACAGACGTTAATTCATCATCCCCAATTTTAAAATCCACAATTCATTATTCTCAATTTTTAATTTTTAATTTTTAATTTTTAATTCCTAATTCTTCATTCATAATTATCTAAGTGAAAACAAAAGCAGAAATAGTCGAAAACTGGTTGCCGAGATATACGGGGGAAAAATTGGAAAATTTTGGCAAATACATTTTGCTCACCAACTTTTCCAACTACGTTAAAATGTTTGCCGACATGCACGGTGTGGATGTGGTAGGTGCGGACCGGCCAATGCAATGCGCCACGGCCAACAACATTACCATTATCAATTTTGGAATGGGCAGCCCCGGCGCAGCCACGGTCATGGACTTGCTGAGTGCCATTTCGCCAGAGGCGGTTTTGTTTTTGGGTAAATGCGGCGGGCTGAAAAAAAGGAACAAAATTGGCGACCTCATTCTGCCTATTGCGGCCATCAGGGGCGAGGGTACATCGGGAGATTATTTTCCGCCGGAAGTGCCTGCCATGCCTGCATTTGCGTTGCAAAAAGCCATTTCTACCACCATCCGCGATTATGAAATGGATTACTGGACAGGCACTGTGTATACTACTAACCGCCGTGTGTGGGAGCACGATGAAACATTTAAAGAATACCTGCAAAAAATAAGGGCCTATGCCATAGACATGGAAACGGCTACTATTTTTACTGTTGGTTTTTACAACAAAATACCCACCGGTGCGCTGTTGCTGGTGAGCGATCAGCCAATGGTGCCGGAAGGTGTAAAGACCGAAAAAAGCGATGTGCTGGTGACACAGGTTTTTGTAGAAAAACACCTGAACATAGGGATTAACTCACTCAAGCAATTGCAAAACAATGGACTTACCGTGAGGCATCTTAGATTTTAGTCCAATCCCTTTTTATCAGTGATAACCTACAAAAAAGGCTCTTCCTGCGAAGAGCCTTTTTACATTCTTTTGTTTACATCTGATCTTATTGCTTACGCTTTTTTTACATCCACAGCGTTCGTTCCTTTTTTTCCTTCTGTCACTTCAAAGGTGACAGCATCTTCTTCTCTAACCTGGTCTATGAGGCCAGATGCGTGGACAAAAATTTCTTCACCTGTGTCATCAACTTTAATGAAACCAAACCCTTTGGTGACGTTGAAGAATTTTACTTTTCCTGTTTTCATACTTTTCCTTTTTTGTTGTGTTAAATAAACATTTTTATAAAAAAATGACCTGATTTGCATTCTGTGTTTCTTAACGAATGCTACAGGATCATGGATTATCTTCAAACTTACATTCTGCAAAGTAAGCATCATTCATTTATAATAACCATTCTCACCAGAATCCGTTTCCTTTTTAATTTCCTTGAAATGTACTGAAAGAGAATTATGAAATTCAACAACTTCATTCATCATTCTTATTTATCTTAGCCGCCAACAGAGAGAAATATGCTGCTAAATAGTTTAATTATCGGTCACTCGGAAAATAGGGGAAGGGGTGTTTTTGCCACTAAAAATATACCAGCTAAAACGGTGATAGAAATTTCGCCGGTCATAGAACTGACGATTAAAGAAAGAAAACAAATAGAAGGAACTAAACTATTCCACTACATTTTTGAATGGGGAACCACCAAGCGCAAAGCCGCAATGGCATTGGGTTATGTGTCTATGTACAATCACTCGTTTGAGCCAAACTGCGAGTATGAAATGGACTATGAATCCCAAAACATGACAATCAGAACCCTAAAACCGGTCAGGAAGGGTGAGGAGCTATATTTTAGCTATAATGGAAACCCTGATGACAAATCGCCCCTATGGTTTCCGACTACATAAGGCTTAATATCTTGTCTTAGTAAAATGAATTTCTAAACTCTAATTAAAAAAGAGCGGCCTCCAAGAAGGCCGCCCTTTTTAATTCTTAATTCTTAATTCTAAACTCTCAATTCCCCACCACTTTCAGTTCGTCAACAATGTGCTTTGCACCGCCCAGTTTTTCTATGCACCAAAGTACATAGCGGATGTCAACATTGATGGTGCGGTTGAGGTCTTTGTCAAAAATCATTTTGTGACTTAAGGCTTCGTAGTTGCCATCGAAAGCAAGGCCAATCAATTCACCGTTGGCATTGATGACGGGTGAACCGGAATTGCCACCTGTGATGTCGTTTGTAGTGATGAAACCCGTAACCACATCGCCTTGTGTTGCGTCTGCATAGCGTCCAAAATCTCTCGCCTTGTAAAGTTTCAGGTAATTTTCAGGAAGGTCAAATTCATAATTTCCCGGCACATATTTGTCCACTAAACCTTTCATCGTTGTCACATAACTATAGTTGACCGCATCTTTAGGATGATAGCTTTTGACATTGCCATAACTAACCCTCATGGTAAAGTTTGCATCGGGATACATGGTCTTTACCTGGGAAGGATTCATTTCCATAATGCCTTTTAGGTACAGCCTCCCCAATTCATTGTTTTGTGTATTGAAGGCAGTGTATTTGGGCAGGTAGTTGGTTGTGTAGTTTTTGGTAAATGCATTGACCAGTTTATAAGCCGGGTCATTGTTGAGTGCATCAATGGTAGGATTGGCTTTAAATGCCTCCCATTTGGCATTGTCCATGATCATGCTGTTGGCATACACATCGGCAGCAAACAGTTTGAAAGGGCTTGATTCTACTGTGCTGTATTTGGCAAACAATGCCTCATAAAACCCTTGTGGCTGCTGGCTTTTGTCCACATCGTTGTAGTACATCATCAGCACAGCCGCCAGTATGTTTTCATCGGCATGGAGGTTAGTGTTCTTGAAAAATAATTTCCTGGCTTCATCGGCCGTGGTCATTGCTTTTTGTGCATCCTGTTTGCCCGATTCGCCTTTGTTCAGTTGGGTTTCCAGGGCTTGCAAGCTGGCGGCCATTGAGACTATTTTAGTTGCCTGAATGCCTTCTATGGTGTATTGACGAAGCTTTGCATAAGGCCGCCAGTCTTCATAGATTTTAGCGTAGCTGCTAAAAATATTTTCATACTCCTGTTTGCCTTTTGCCCAGTTGGTAAACTTGTCTTCGGTGGTTTTCTTAGTGCCATAAACATCAGCTTTCAGCAATTGCTTTGTTTCTCCGTCAAAAAATTTCCAGTAGTTGGCTACACCTGCATATTCAGAAGCAAGCTGTAGTTTGTTGGCCGGGCTTTTCACCATTTCTGCCATCATATATTTCAGGCGCATGTCTCTCAGCTTTACCAGTGTGGGATTGTTGATATCGGTTGACAGCCTGACTCCATAAGAAGTTTCGTAGCGGTTGGTGCCGCCGGGAAAGCCGAAGATCATGGCATAATCACCGTCTTTAATACCCTTAATTGACACAGGCAAAAAATGCTTGGGAACCATCGGTACATTGCTGGCACTGTAGTTAGAAGGCTTGCCATTGGCATCGGTATAAACCCTGAAAACAGAGAAGTCGCCTGTGTGGCGGGGCCACTCCCAGTTGTCGGTGTCGCCACCAAATTTGCCTACACTTTCCGGAGGCGTGCCTACCAGGCGAACATCTTTATAGACATCATAAACGTAGATGAAAAACTGGTTGCCTTTGAACATGCTGGCAACCACTGCCGACTTAAATTCATCGTCGCCTGTCACGGCTTTGGCAAGATTGGCCTGCACACGAACAAGACGTGTAGCCCTGTCTGCACCTGTGAGGCCGCCGAGGCTGTCAAGCACTTGCTTTGTTACATCCTGTATGCGGTTGAGAAATTTGACCGACAGGTTTTTAGACATGATTTCTTTAGAATGATCATCTGCCCAAAAGCCATCGCGTAGGTAGTTGTGTTCTACACTGCTTGCGGCTGCTATCTGGCTATAGCCGCAGTGGTGGTTGGTAAAAATTAATCCCTGACTGCTCACAATTTCGCCGGTGCAGCCGCCGCCAAAAATGATGACAGCATCTTTAATGCTTGATTTGTTGGCACTGTACAACTGGTCGGCTTTTAGTTTCAGACCACGTTTCACCATCTTGTCATAGACCTGCTGACCCAGCAGAAGTGGCAACCACATGCCTTCGTCGGCATAGGTTTTAAAAAGAGTAAAGACCAGTAAAAAGGATAGAATTATTTTTTTCATAACGGAAGTTGTGTTAAGTCGCAAAATTAAGGGGAACGCACAAAGATGGAACTTTGATTATTGAGATTGTGATCAATGTCATGAACTGATCCCTTCTTTTTTAAAAATCAGTTGCCAATACTGAGAAGGTTGGAAATTGTTGAGAAATATTTTTAGGTGATGACATTTCATAGTGACGATCCAGCACAGATTTTTTTACGAAAATTTGTACCCTTAGCAGGTCAAACAATACCACAATTTCTGGACAATTTTATTTTTTTGTTAGACTGTCAACTGTTGCAATAATTTTTGTTGCGCCGTAAATAATATCATTCCCTTGAATTTTATGTTTAAACTCCACTATATTTGAAATGCAATAAATGGTTTGCACAGGCAATCCCCCAAATGCCTGGTGAGTTTGATGAGATTAGCAGCTTAGTTTGTGTTTTTGAATATTTTCATTCAAAAAAATGAAAGAACGCAAGCACCATTTCTCTAAGTCTATTGATTAAAGTAATTCATTTTAAAAACAATAAAACCGACCGTTATGATGAAAAGAAAACAAAAAATGTTTTTTGTAAAAAACCTGCTTTGCCTGTTGTTATCTGTACCGGCTATGACATGGCTACATGCCCAAACCAATGTGAGCGGCAACCAAAGCGGCACATGGACAAAGGCTAACAGCCCCTACATTATAACAAGCAGTATTTTAGTGCCCGATGGGCAAACATTGACCATACAGGCAGGGGTGGAAGTAAGGTCTCTGCACTATGATGACAAACTGGAAGTGCAGGGCATATTGACCGCCATAGGCACTATCAGCGATTCTATAAAATTCAACGGTTTTTCAAATACTGCATACAACGATTCTTCTTCTCATGGTGGTATCATACTCTTAAATTCAGACAACCCGATCGATAGCTCTGTACTTGCTTATGTGTCTATCAACCAAATGGGGGACAAAAACTTTTATGGCACAGGTGCCATAGAAATTGACAACGGGGTGGTGACAATAAGAAACAGTTGTATCAGGAATAGCGAACAGACCGGTATTTACGAAAAAGATGTTCCTTTTGAAGACCCTATTGTGACCAATGTAAAGTTTGCGAACAACCCGGTGGCAGCCTATATGTACCCGACTGATGTGGGCAGTTTTGCGAACAATATAAATGTGATTATTACTTTTAGGGGGTCGAGTAGTTCCTTTACAAAAACCTCTACCATACCAAAGGCAGGACCAAATTCTTATTATTTGCTTGAAAAAATGGGTAATTATGTTTTTGATAATTGTAAATTAATCATACAACCAGGAGTAGAAATTAAGTTTCCTACCAATGTTGGATTTCGAATTGGCCTTAATGCCTCTTTGCTGGCAAAAGGTACTGTTAGTGATTCTATCAAATTTATAGGCTTGGTAGATACACTTGTTAGTCCAAGTGCTACTCACAACGGATTTATAACTATTGATTCTAGATCTGCACAAGATACTTCTTTATTGGAGTATGTTTTGTGCGATCATTTAGGTGTGTACCCTAATGCGATTAACCCTTCCGCAATTCAATTTTTTGGCTTAGGCATTGTAAGAAATTGTACAATCAGAGATTGTGAAAATATTGGAATAACAGATGGATATGCTTTTTACACCAACTTAATTGTTACCAATGTTGTCTTTCAAAACACACCCATACCAGCATATATGTCTGCTTCAAATGTGGGCGGATTTTCAAATATTTCTAATGCTGCAATCACTTTGTACGAAAACCAATACGATTATTTTACTATCCCGAAACTTGGTACAAACACTTATTACAAACTTGCAAATCCAAGTAATATTCATGCAGCAGTGTTAACCATACAACCGGGTGTAGAAATCAGGTCAACTTCTTATGCTGATAAAATTGTTTCGGCAATTTTAATTGCTAAAGGTACTGCTACAGATTCCATCAAGTTTATTGGATTCTCTAATACGGCCTACAACCCCCTATCTTCTCATGGCGGGAGGCTTATTATAAATGCCTACAACAAAACAGACAGTTCTATCCTTGATTATGTAGTCCTTGACCGTATGGGTGACAAAGATAAAGGTGACACCGGAGCAATAAAAATTATAAACGGTTTGGTCACTATCAGAAACAGCAGCATTAGAAATAGTGAGAAAGTAGCCATCTACGGCGGTATCAATTTAACTACGCTAAAAGTGGAGCGTTGCAATATTTTCAATAACAAATATGGCGGGCAATTTCTGGCGGGTAAGCCGGTTTTTAGCCAATGCAATATTTACAAAAACGCCACCTATGGCATAGAGAACCGCAGCACCACCACCACAGACACCATAGATGCAAGGACCTGCTGGTGGGGCAGCACCACAGGCCCCCGGCAAACAAGCACCAACCCATCGGGCCTGGGCAATCCTGTTACCACCAGGGTTTTATACAACCCCTACCTAACCGCTGTCCGGTCTGATACGACTCCCATAAAAGTAAGCATTGGCATAGACAGCATTATCACTCCCATCGCCTCCTGCAACCTCACAGCCGCAGAAACGATACGAATAAAAATCAGGAATTATTCCTTAACGGCGCAATCGGGCTTCAATGTATCCTACCGCATCAATGCCGACAGCGCAATTACCGAAAATGTAGGTGCATTGAGCGTTGCAGCCAATAGCACAGCTTACTATTCCTTTTCTGCAAAAGCAAACCTTGCAACAGGTTCAGGGACTATTTATAAAATAACAGCCTCCGCAGCCAACATTGATGATACCATAGCCAATAGCACCCTCGCTAAAATAACACTGGTCAACAATAAGCCAAATTTGGGGAAAGATTCTACGGTTTTTGTTTGCCCCGGCAGCAAAACCAATATAACCACCTTATACACCACCACAGGCTTCACCACGGTAACATGGAACACGTCAACACCCACAAATGTATCACAGGGCAATTACAGGCTCATTGTCACCAACAGTTTTGGGTGCAAAGATACCGCCCTGATCACTGTTGCTGCCAACCCCAAGCCCAACCTTGGAAACGACACCACTGTGACCACCAACACCTGTTCCGGCTCTTCGGGCAACATTACCAATGTTTATAACACCGCAGGCTACACCAGTGTGGCATGGAGTACCCCACGACCAGACAGTGTAACCACAAGTGGCAACTATACCCTTATTGTCACCAGTAGTTTGGGCTGCAAAGACACAGCAGTTGTTACGGTCGTTCTCATTGGCGGGGCGGCCATTACCTCTGCGGTCACCACTACCAATGCAGGATGTTTTGGTGGCACAAATGGCTCTGTCAAAGTAACACCAACCAATGGTGTAAGCCCATACCTCTATAAAATAGGTACATCCGGCACTTACCAGTCAAACAACCTGTTTAAAAATTTGCGGGCAGGCAACTACACTATTTACATAAAAGATTTCAACAACTGCCCGGGCAATACCAATCCTATTGCTATTACACAATATGCACAGCTCGCAGCCAGCTTTACAAAGACTGATGCAACCTGCATTGGCAAAGCAGATGGCACTATACAGGTAACAGTCACAGGTGGCAAACCGCCCTATCAATACAGGCTGGGTACATCAGGCATTTACAAAGACCCCTCATTATTGACCGGACTTTTGGCAGGCACCTACACAGTTTATGTGAGAGACGTTGCAGGCTGCACAGGAACGACTGCCCTCATTACAGTTGGCCAGGCCAATGTGAACTGTCTTCATAAACCAGCTTTTATAAATACAGCCAATACCGAAACCCACACTTCGTTTGACATTTCTCTCAGCCCCAACCCAAGCAGCAATGCGTTTACATTACTGGTTCATGCAGACAATGCAAAACCAGTGCAGGTAAAAGTGTTGGACGTGAATGGCAAAGCCCTCTACGAAACCAAAGGCCAACCCGAACAGGCATACCGTTTCGGCAGTTCATTTTCCCCCGGCACTTACCTGGTAGAAGTAAGACAGGGTGATGAAGTGAAAACCCTGAAAGTGGTGAAGATGAAATAATGTGCTAATGAGCCAATGTGCTGATATGCTAATCATAAAAACATGGATGGTATTGATTAAAAAAGATATAATTAAATCCATCTAAATCCGTGTCATTCGTGTTTTATTCTAAAATCAAAGACTTAAAAATAACTTTTATGAAAAAATGTTTTTTATCGCTTGTGGCTTTATCGCTTTTTTCTTTTGGAATGAAAAGTGATGCCCAATGGAACCTAACCGGCAACAGCAATGCGACCGCCGCATCCATTTTGGGGACTACCAATGCTATTCCGCTCAATCTCGCCACTACAGGCGTGAAACGGCTAACCATTGATGCCGCTGGAAATGTTGGTATTGGTACTGCAACACCTGTCAATATTCTGACAATAAAAGGCGCAGGTAGCACCCCTGCTGCTTCCTGGGTCAATGCAGGTGCGCCTTTGTTCACCGGATTTGGCGAGACTACTGTGGGAAATGCTGACTACATTCTTTCAATGGCATCGGCTGCCTCCAATGCACGTCCGGTTTTCATTGGCAGAAGGGGTCGTGGCACATTGGCAGCACCCGCAGTGGTTGCCAGCAATGATTACCTGATGTCCTTTCTTTCATCGGGCTTTGATGGCAATGCTTTTCAAAACCCTGCCGCCATTGATTTTTATGTGGATGGAACACCCACAGCAGGCAATGTACCGGCACGCATTTCTTTTGTAACCGGCACCAACGGGTCGAACAGGGCAGAACGGCTTAAAATTG
>JAYTGA010000360.1:0-4730 GCA_043733905.1 Segetibacter sp. | reverse complement strand
TGAAATCAATACCAAAACATTTGTGATAGAGCAAAGTACCGACGGCAGACTATTTTCCGCCGCAGGCGAAAAAAGAGCAAATGGGTTTGGTAACAACAGTTACAATTTCAGCATTGCAAATGCTCTTAAAACTGACCTCTACTTCAGGCTGAAGATGATAGACAAGGACGGAGCGTTTACTTATTCTCCTATTGTTTTAATAAAAGCAACCACAGATAATGTAGCCTTTACGCTACAACAAAACCCGGTGAGTAATGAAATGATTTTGAACATTTCATCGCCTTCATTATTGAATACAGAAGGGACTATTGCTACCAATACCGGCGCAGTGCTGAGGAGGTTTACAATTCGCTCACTTACCCAAACAATGAATGTAGAAGACTTGCCCGTTGGCGTTTATTATGTGCATACTTTACAAGGCAATGCAAAGCTTTTGATAAACCGGTGATGCTTATTTCTGAAAATGAATTTTTGTTGGAATCGAATTTGAAATGAATGCCGGCACAATTACATTAGTATCGGCATTCATTTTTACATCCCTACTGCTTTTTTTAGCATTCATTTCTTCTAAGCTCATTACAGAAAGAAAGCACATTCTTTTATGCAATTTCAAGAAACTTTTTAAGGTTTGTAAAGTTTCAGGTCGGAAATAAATTCAAAATCCTTCTTGTTTAAAGTATAGATTTCTAATTGATTGCTCAATGCAGTTGCTGCTATTAGTGCATCCGGAATCCAATTAGCATGATAGTTATGATTAGAAATGATAAGTCCGTTAAATACTTTTGACACTTCATTGGAAAGATGATATAAATGGTGCTTTGCAAAAAATGATTTTAATTTTTTTAAATCATTCTTTGATGAACCTGCAAATGCTTCTGCATGAGTAATAATTGAAAAGGCAATGTTTTCCTCACCTATTTTTTCAAGATTGTTTTTGATTTCTTCATTTCCTTTTAATAATCCAAAAAGGATATTAGAATCGCACAATACTATTTTGTTTTTCTTTCCCATTGCTTATCACGAATTTTATCTAAACTAACGTCCTGATTTTTCCAAAGGCCAAAAACAGGATCAAGGCTGGATTGAGTTTTTGATTCTTCTTTTGCAACACCAGTCATTTCATTGTTAGGATAATAGGCTGCATTTATTTTATCAACCAGATCCTTGAACTTAAAAGCTTCGTTCCCTTCCAAATCATAACGCCGAAAGTCATTTTCGCTTACAATAACCTGGATTGTTCTCATGATTTTTTCTTTTGCGGTTTATTATTTATCCAATAGAAAATCCATCCGGCAATACTGCATTCTTCTTCACCACCACTATTTCATCTTTGATGGTAAAAAGTTCATGCTCCTGGTTTTGGATGCCTTTTCCACCAACAATTCTCACATCATTTCCAATCCGGCAATCCTTGTCAATAATGGTGTGTTCTATGTGGCATCTTTCGCCAATGCCTATGGCAGGCAAGTTGGATGCTTCATTTGTTTTAAGCTGTTCGATTGTTTCGTAAGAGTCGTTTCCCATCAGGTAGCTGTCCACTATTTCGGTATGCTTGCCAATGCGGCTGCGAATGCCCACCACGCTTCCTTTGATGCGGCTTGCATTGATAATGCAACCTTCCGCTACGATTGATTTTTCAACAACAGTATGCGTAAATTTTGCAGGTGGCAACATGCGTGGCCTTGTGAAAACGGTGTTTTCGTTGTCAAAAAGATTGAAGGGCGGTAGTTCGTCTGTGAGCGAAAGATTGGCTTCGTAAAAAGAATATATGTTACCAATGTCTGTCCAATAGCCACCATATTGATAGCTGGTCACTTTATATTTTTCAATAGCTGTTGGCATAATCTGTTTGCCAAAGTCTGTTGCATCTTTCATGGTTTTTTCCAGGATATCAAACAACAAATTTTTATTGAAAACATAAATGCCCATGGATGCGAGGTAGTTTCTTCCTTCAGCTTTCATTGCATCGCTGGTTTCGCTGGTCCAGTCGGGCAGTAAATCAACAGTAGGCTTTTCTATAAAAGAAGTGATGACATTATTTTCATCCGCTTTTAAAATGCCAAATTCACTGGCTTCACGGCTTGCCACGGGTTGAGTTGCAATTGTGATGTCTGCACCTGAATCAACGTGCTGATCCAGCATTTCACGAAGATCCATCTGGTACAACTGGTCGCCGCTCAGGATGAGAACATTGTCACAATCAAAACTGCCAATGTGCCTGAGCGACTGACGCACAGCATCCGCAGTTCCCTGAAACCATCCCGAGTTATCAGGCGTTTGCTCGGCAGCCAGGATGTCGACAAAACCGCTGCCGAATGCACTGAAGTGGTAGGTGTTTTTAATGTGCCTGTTTAGCGAAGCAGAGTTATACTGCGTAAGCACAAACATGCGGCTGATATTGCTGTTGATGCAATTGCTGATAGGAATGTCTACCAGACGGTATTTGCCTGCAATCGGCACAGCGGGTTTGCTTCTGCTGGCGGTCAATGGATGTAACCTGGAACCTGCCCCGCCACCAAGAATGACGGCTACAGTTGTTTTGCTATGATTTGCCATGGTTTTAAGTGTAAAGTGTGAAGTGTAAAGTGTGAAGTGTAAAGTGTGAAGTAATAAAATTATTTGGATTAATTTAAGTTTGGGGGTTTTGATTGTAGTTTACTTTTTGTTGTTAGAATGCTTTTGGTTATAATTTTCATAAGTTCTATTGCATCTTTTGAAATAGAGTCAAATAATTCATCGGTAAGATAATTGGTTACCAGCAATAATTCCAACCAATATAATGTTTCATCACATTCCTTTTGTGCGATGGCAAGTTTGTGTACAAAGTCTTTGCTACTTTCTCCATTAAAAGCTTCTCTAACATTTGCGCCGATTGATGTTCCGCTTCGCAAAAGTTGTTTACTTATCACATATTCTTTGTTCTTTTCAATTTGGTATTTGTATAAATTGACAATGCGAACGGCAAAGGCAAATGATTTATCTTTTAAAATACTTTTCTTCATTTTTTCAGCAAATGATTTTTATAAAAAAAATTGATTTTCAAACCTAACACCCACACTCCACACCTAACACCTTACACCTCACACTTAGTAGTACACATCAATGTATCTCTCCGCACTGCTGTCCCAACTGTTATCAATTGCCATCATAGTGGTGCGCATTTCATTCATTTTTTCCTGGTCGGCATACACCTGCACTGCACGGCCTACGGAATACATAATGTCATCAACAGAGGCATGTAAAAAAGTGATGCCATAGCCTTCATGGTCACCCATGTCTTTCACCGTGTCTTTCAGTCCGCCGGTGCTTCTTACCATTGGCACGGTGCCATAGCGCATGGCGTACATCTGGTTGAGGCCGCAAGGTTCTACTCGGCTTGGCATCAGAAGAAAGTCTGCACCCGCATACATCAGGTGGCTCAACTTTTCGTTGTAGCCGATGACCGTATTATAATTACCATGAAATTCCCCGGTCAGGTTATTCAATCTCCATTCGACCATTGGGTCGCCGCTGCCGAGAATGAAGAAGCAGACATTTCTCTGCTGATAATAAAAAGAACCGATAATGCTGTCTGGCAGTATGTCTGCTGCCTTTTCACCAACCAACCTGCCGATAAAAACAATCAACGGTTTGCTGGCATCAAGGCCATAAGTGTCACACAATATCTTTTTGTTGGCAGCCTTCCATGCAGCCACATCAGCGCCGCTGTACTTTTCCGCCAGGTAAGTGTCTGTTGCAGGATCCCACACCTCTGTATCTATTCCGTTTAGAATGCCCGAACACTTTCCTCTTTCAAATTCAAACAGTTTTTCAAGCCCGTTGGCCGACTGTCTTAGTTCATCTAAGTAGCTCCAGCTAACGGTTGTGACACGGTCTGCACATTTGATTCCACAGGCCAGGGAGTTAATGTTTTTCTCCCAGTCGAGCAAGCCGTGTTTCCATGGATCCCAGTCGGGCAAGTAATAACTTTTGTCCCAACCCAGCCAGCCCTGGTACTGTGCATTGTGAATGGTCAGCACTGTTTTTATTCCGCTGAGATTACCTCTAAATTCGTAGCAATTCCTCATCATAAAAGGGATAAGCCCCGTGTGGTGGTCGTGGCAATGAACAACATCAGGGCGGTTTTCGTAGCGATAGTTGAGCCAGTGAACAACCGCAATCTGGAAAGCAATAAACCGCTCCATGTCATCGTCATAACCATATACTTTTTCCCGGTCGAGCAGGCCGTATATATCAACCAGGAACAAGTCAAACCCGAGTTTGTTGTGCTTTTCTTTTATAATAGTATAGTCAAAATTTCTGCGCCCAAGCCTTGTCTGGCCTTTGAAAACCACATCCCATTTATTGTTCAATAAAAAGTTGGTGCGGTACATCGGCATCACCACTTTAGCATAGTGTCCAAGCCTGTTTTGGTATTTTGGCAAAGCCCCAACAACATCGCCAAGACCCCCGGCTTTTGCTACAGGATAACATTCGGCACTGATGTGTAAAATTTCCATAGGCAGGTTAAATAAGGGATTAAATTAAGCAAGATTTTGTTACCAGCAATATTAAGCGAAAAAAGTTGGGTTTTTAAGTGTGAAGTGTGAAGTAGGAAGTGTTAGGTGTAAAGTAGGAATGCCAATCAAGGGTGGCATTGTTGCATGAATCAATTTGAAGCATATTTTGGAACACGGATAACACGGATAGAAGGGATTAACAGGATTTTTTTATGAAAAAAATGGATTTTT
>JAYTGA010000359.1:0-14655 GCA_043733905.1 Segetibacter sp. | reverse complement strand
AGTTTTTGTTTAAAAGCGGCTCTAAAACGGGTTTAATAAGTATAGGTTTTTATGGCAACTTCACCTGTGCTGTACACATCTTTTTCAGAAATTATCCTGTTGGAACTGTCAAATGTGTAAGTATAGTTTATTACAATTGTTAATCCACCCGTTACTGTTGTGGTCTTTTGCACAAGAAAAGGTGGGACATAATTGTATGACTGACCAAACGACAAGGTGTTGGCAGTAGTAGAATAATCAGATGTAACAACTGAGCCGGAACTACTTATATCTTTTACCTGGTTGCCGTTTGCGTCGTAAGTGTAAGTGTGCATTTCATCCAATATTGAGCCGTTTAATTTGGAGTAATTATAGCTTTTTAGTGAAATGATTTGTTTGGCTGAATTGTAATTATATTTTTCCGTAGTCGAATCATGTGTGTCATTGTATTGCAAAGAACTGTCTACCAAAGAAAAACTATTCAAAAAGAAATCTACATGAATTGAAAGAGCATTTGACTCAATTATTTCCATGCTGTATGTAGTAGGAGTTGGGTAAGTGTAAACGAATTTATTGTTACCTGTTGTTGACTCCAGGGCAGTTATCCGGCCGCTGCCATCGTAGTTTACATTGTACGTAACAACTGTGTGGGTACCCGAACTTGTCACATCTTCTGTATAAGTTTTTACTTTGGTAGAAGGAGTTGCAGTTTCAGAATCTTTTTTGCAGGATGCAAACAAGAAAACAACAGCAATCAGCAGAGCAGGAAAAATGGACTTTTTCATTTATCTTAAAATTGTAGGAGGCAAATATATCAGAATGTTTTCAACGTCAACGAACAAACTGAATTCTATTAATAATCAGCCTCGGTCACTTCAAACTTTAGTTTTTGAGAAGCATACCTTTCATTCAACTGACGTGTGATGCTGCGAAGCATTCGGGGTTCTGTCACTGCGGCCACGTTCAGCTCCTGCACACTCCAGTCCGTTATGACAATGCGGGCAGAAGCGTTTGTCTTGCTGTAAAATGCATATTTCTTCAATTCGGCTGGTATGGTGGCGCGGTCTTCAAAATAATATTGCTTCAGCCTTGTTTTACCGGCATACATGGCCGATGACAAAAACTTATCCCAATAACCAAACAGACCGAAAACAGGCATGACCAGCCAAAAAAATGCGACAATGATATTGGCTGCACTTGCAAACAGCGAACCATTAAGGAGTATTTTGTTTCTGATGAAAAGAAGATGCAACAGCATAACCATTTGCACATTCCACGGCCAGACAACCGTGTTGTAATTGATGCCAAGAGGCCCTAAAAACCACAGCAGGAAAATGTGCATACCAATCAGCGAATAGGCAGCGGCTTTCATTGTTTTGTGATAAAGCAAACCCAACGAGCCACCAATTTCTATAGCCGGAATGATGTAGCCCGCAGCATGAACAAAACGGTTGTGAATAATGTGGTCGGGCAGCCGCATAAAGTTTTTGAGAATATGCACCGACCACACAGAATTGATGAAGCCCGAATGAAGTTTTTGCAACCCGCTGAATAGGTAAGTAGCTACGCAAATGAGTGCAATGGCCTGCAATGCTTTTCCGGTTTTCTTCCCATTTGCCGCTAAGGCGAAAAAAGTAAAAACATATTGATAATGCCAGGGCTGTAGCCGGTTTTGGTCAGCAAGAGTTGTAATGATTTCGGTAACAATCAATGCCGTCATTGCTTTTCTATTGTCCGGCTTCCAAATCAACCATGCGGCCAGCACAAAAAACAATCCCAGCAAAACAATGTGCATAGCCGCAGGCAAATCAATGACCGGAACTACAGGATAATTTCGCTCTTTCACCCAAAGTTTGATGCTCATCATTTTCATCAATATCCAGAATGAAGCAATGATTTGCACAATTCTTTTTGTGACTTGCTCTTCGATTTGTGTTGAAAACATGCTACTCATTTTTTGTGAATTCCAAAGCGTATTGGGAACACGGATGACACTGATTGGAGGGATAAGAAAGGATTTCTTTTTTGTAAATCAGAGGATTAAAATAAGATATTTTTTGCTTCGCAAAGATTTTTAAATCTATTGTCTTATTGCTTGTTAAGTTTCAATTCTTCCTCTTACCACCTCCCACAAAACAATGCCCGCCGCTACCGAAATGTTGAGCGAATGTTTCATGCCCAACTGCGGTATTTCAATGCAGCCATCCGTTAGAGGCAATACATCGTTACTCACACCTTCCACTTCGTTACCAAAAATCAGGGCAATTTTTTCGTTGGGTGCTGTCGCAAAATGCTGAAGTTGAATACTTCCTTCCGTTTGTTCAATTGCATACACTTTATAACCATTGCTTTTCAACTCAGTGACTGCCTCCATTGTTGTCGCAAAATACATCCAATCCACTGATTCTGTAGCGCCCAGGGCAGTCTTATTAATGTCGCGGTGAGGAGGCTGCGGTGTGTAGCCGCACAAGAAAATAGCTTCAATTAAAAAGGCATCAGCAGTCCTGAACACACTGCCCACATTGTGCATGCTCCTGATGTTGTCAAGCACAGCAATGACTGGTGTTTTAGTCGCCAGTTTAAATTCTTCAACAGTTTTTCGACCCAGTTCATCCATGCTTAGTTTTCTCATAAAAGCGTTTCTCGTTTATTCGTTTCTGGTTTCTCGTTGTCTATGTTTTGCTATTTTGTTTGGAGTTTGGGGTTTGAGGTTGTTTGTTGGATTGTTAGCTATAAACATTAAACCCTAAACTCTAAACCCCAGATCACACTAACTCAATCACAGTTATTTCCGGCAAAATGCCCACCCGGCCAGGGTAGCCAATGAAGCCATAGCCACGGTTGACATAAAGCTTCTGTTTTTCTTCCTCGTAAAGACCTGCCCATTGCTTGTAAACCCACTGCACCGGGCTCCATTTCATAAATGGTGTCTCTACGCCAAACTGCATGCCATGTGTGTGGCCTGCAAGTGTTAGGTCAATGTCAGGATACTTTGTCCGTACCTCTGCCTCCCAATGTGTAGGATCGTGGCTCATCAGTATTTTGAAAGGATATTTTTCAGAACCGGGGTAGGCTTTTGACATTTTTCCATACCGCGAAAATCCTTTCCTGGCACTCCAGTTTTCAATGCCTATTAAGGCAATCTCATCACCATTTCTTTCTAAAGCGACATGCTCATTCATCAGCAGTTTCCAGCCCATTTGTTGTTGCAGTTGTTTCAGGCTTTCGAGGTTTGCTTTTTTTTGTTCAGGGCTGTCCCACTGCACATAGTCGCCATAGTCATGGTTGCCAAGTGTGCTATAAACGCCCATGGGGGCCTTCAGTTGGCGGAATAGATCGGTGTAGTTGTGCATTTCTTCGTAACGATCATTCACCAGGTCGCCGGTGAAAAGGATGAGGTCGGCATTTTCCTTCAAAACCATGTCAACGCCATGCTGCACGGCTTTCTTGTTAGTGAAGCTGCCTGAGTGGACATCGCTGATCTGTACTATTTTCAGTCCTTTGAAACCAGCGGGAAGATTGCTGAAAACCAGCTTCAACCGCCTGACCTGGTAGTTGTATTTGTTGCTGAACCCATATACCAACAGGCTGAACATGCTGCCGCCTACGGCAAAACCCATCCAGCTTAAAAATGCAGAGCGGCTAAGGTTCCACTCTGAGCTAATTTTAGTTTCGCCGGGATCTTCAGGGATCATTTTGCTTAAAACCCAGGTAAACAAACGCCGGACGTCATCCAACAAAAAGAAAATGGCCGAGAGCAATTTGGCAATGAAGAGGCCGAGGACAATGGCAAAAAAATAATTCCTCAACGTCTTAGGCCATGTATTCGTTTCAAACAAAGGCATGAGCAAAATGAAGAGCATGGAGGCAAAGGACAGTGTCCAGTAAATGCTGTAAACAATCATTTTTGTCTTTTCACTCGCCCCGCTTGCCAGTGCCTTTACGGCCTGGAAAACATATATATCAAGCAAGATCATGATTAGAATGATTACCCACCAGCCACTCCTGTTTCGCATAAATTATTTTTTGCAAAGTAAAAGGATCTGTTCTCTTTTTTTGGTTAAACTACTGAAGTCGGTTGGCTCATTTTGTGTGGTCTGCTTTTTCCATGCTTCGCAAAAAGGGGAAGGAGCAAACCCTCAGCTACCAACACATCTGTCACAATCCCCCAAAACTCCCTTACCACTCTATTGGTTTTTTTAAAACAAAGCCATCCACTTTTTCAACAGCATCAGGAAATTGATGGCTGACTAATTTTTTACGCCCCAAAATCATGGATCCTTTCGCCGCTATCGCCACAGTGTTATTATGCCTTTCCGGGGGAAAGAATACTGAAACAGATTTACCTGGAAACTGCTGATGAACGGCTTTGATTGGAGAAACCAAATCGCTATCGCCGGATATTAAAATGGCTGTATCAAACTTGTCTGTAAAAGCATCTGTGAGTAAGTGAGTCGCAATATTTACATCAGTCATCTTTTCATTGTGAATGAACCATGCATGTCCACAATTACTGCATTCAATGGTTTTAGCCCTGTAAAGGCCATAAACAATTTGGATACCTGTTGTTTCTAAAGCCTCTATATAGGTCGTTTGCCTTTTTTGTTTGGAAGGATTGTTGGTTACTCTGCTTGTAAAATATTTGATTGCTACAAGTGATTGGTTGTGTGAAAGACAGCTTTCTATTAGCGACTTAACATTTAACCACTTACAATGATTAAGCCCACCATCTACCATACCAAAATATAGATTAAACCCATCCACATACGCAATTGTCATGTTGTTTTTTTCGTTCATTGTTTGGAATTTTCCGAGACGTTACTATATTTGCATTGCACATCCTTACAGATAGCATCTGTAAGCCGACGCTCCATCAAAAATGGAGCGTTTATTTTTTGCGGCAGTCAATGAGATAGCCCCCTACCGATTTGTCGTCATTACAAACATAGTAAAATATTCAGGCTGTTGGTTTTATCTCTTCATTCTTTTGCTGCTTCGCAAAAAGGGGAGGAGCAAATCCGCAGCTACCAACACATCTGCCGCATTCAGGTGAATTTATTTAAAGCCAACGGTGTGAAGCTGCTGGGACGATTTATTGATGTCATTTTATTTGCGAAGTTGTAGCTTTAAATTAATTTGCTTTTTGAAGCAGGGCAGAAGCTCCTGAAAATAAGACAGTAAATATTGGGGCAGCCAACCGCACAAGGGGGGATGAAAACGAGTGATGTGCAGATATAGATTGTGTAAAAAGGGGGAGAAAATTTGCTGAAAAGAAACGAGATTGATGATTTACTTTTTAAAAGGAACAATATTATCCCACTAATTAAAAATGATGATTATTACAGTTCAAATTTCATTGGTTTGTATTCGTAGTTTTCACATTCCCATATCCATTGAACACATTGCCTATTTAAAGTCAAGTTATTTACTGGGTCTGAAATTAAAGCAATTTCAAATACAGTTTCGGTCTGTCTAACAACTGCTATATAAAATGATTTTTGTTTTTCCTGTGCAACCGCAATTTCATTATTTGTTAATTTAAACTTTTGCCCTGGTAATGTTATTGATTTAACCTCAATCTGAATTTCATTTCCGTTTGGGTCATTGCCACTAAGGTCGTAACCGATATTTTGTTTGCTTACATCTTCTAATCTAAACCCATTTAAATTCAATATCTCTAATGCTTGTTCTTCTGCACTACGCCAACGCTTTATACCTGTTCTAATTATTTCCTTTGGATTTCCTTTAGATTTATTGAACCAGTCAAATGTCTGTTCGTATTTTGATTTTAATTCATGTATTTTCGCGTCAGTAGTTTCTTTCTGAAACTGATTTTCGATTTTAATATTAGGAGAATATTTTTTTAATACTTGTTTAATATCAAATTCGGTCAAGCCGTTTTCAAGTAAAAGTGATATGAATGATTCATCTAAAAGTGAGGAATTAATATTTAACTCTTTCAAGGAATTTCTTTGCCCATTGCAATGAAGAATTTTCAAATCAACAATTTCTGATTCATTTATCCCATTGTACGTTAATATTGATTTGAAGATATTTTTTGTTAGCTGAACACAGCCTAAAAATGATAATTCAGTATTATTAATATTCTTTTTAAAATCATTGAAATTAATTTCAGATGCACCTAAATATTTTGCAAATAAGTTAAACCCATCAAGTTCATAAAAATGATGATTTATGCTGTTTGAAGTCAACAATGAGAAATCTTTAGTGTTCAACCAATCTGGACATAATTTAAGCTCTTTGAAAAAAGTTGATTCTTTTTGTTTTAAGTTTTCCAGAAGCAATTTTGCAAATGAATTCTTTGTAAATTGAAGCATTCGTGGGTCAGAATATGGAATAAGAGTGTTGACTACATTGATACCTTCTTGATTATTAGTCTTAAGATTAGTTTCAAGTAATCTTAGAATGTGATTACTGCACTGGCTTATTGATTCAATTGTTTCCTTATCAAAAATTAGATGTCGCCTTGATGGGTCGGTGCTAAAATTTCCGTTTATTAAAACGCCAAAACCATTGCAATCTTCTGTTGGTAAAAAAGCGTGGATTACTGATTTTTCTTGCGATAATTTAGTAATTACATCCTCTCTTATTGAGAAAGCAATTGAAGATTTTTGTTCGTGAGTAACAAGCCAATCAGTTATAGTTTCCTTTGTTTTTAAACTTATTTTAAATTCAGAAGGGGACGATTGAATTTTAATAATTTTTGTTGAGACATTTTTTGTCAATGATATTTCCGTTTCTATTATGTTTCGTAAAAAAATTAATGAATTATATTCAAATGAATCAAACTCCGATTCAATCTCGTTTGCGGTAACTCCTGTAAAAACAAAAATTGTTGTGTACCCTTCGGATTTAAGAGTGCTTTGAACAGGATTTATCAATTCTCTATCTTCACTACTCATTATGTGAGGAATACGAATTAAAGGAACTCGGGAAGCTTGTGGGATTTCTTCTTGGGTTCTTTTTTTAGAAAAGGTTAGTTCTAAATCTCCGCTTAAAACATGAATTTCTTTTGCAAACCCGACAACAGATTTAAAACCTATTCCTCTATATCCAATTGTTTCGCCCCTTACTTTGTTGGATGAAGCACTTCTACATAAACTTTCTAAATCTTTTTGATTAAAATTTCTTCCGTCATTGGCTACAAATAGTAAGTCATCATTTTTTATTATTTTAAATCTGGAAGCATTAGCATCATCAGCATTTTGAAGTAATTCTATAAATGACCTATTATGATAGCTTTCGCTTATGTAATTCTCTAATCCTGCCAAATCAGATAATAGATTTGGAGAGGCTTTAGCTTCATTCATTAAAGAGTTTCTTATTGCTTCAAAATGCATGGATAATTAAAATTTTTTAGGATAGATTCTGATTTTGCTAACCCTTTCTGCAATACCGTATTCTCGAAATTTTGCTTCAATAACTTGAAATCCAAAAAACTTATCCGGCATAATGAGCGAATCGGCTTTGGCAATTATTAACCCGTCTTCGTCATATAAGACACACTCAATTGTTATGTATTCTTTGATAGTCGTTCCACTTGCAGAGTATAATTCGCAGAATATAGTAAACCAATTTCTTTCACTATCTATTCTTATAGACAGATTTTGAATAGATACATCCAATTTTTCTTCAAAAGCTTCAAATCTTTCAATTTGTTTAAGAAGCATTTTTTCTAATTGTTTAGGTGTTAGTTTTATATCTACAACAGCTATTTCTTTGTTCTTTGGTAATGAACTGCTCTTTTTTTCTTTATTAATGAGCACCCAGACATTTTCATTTTTTTGAAAAATAAGACTTAATCCAGCTTCTTCTAGGTTCAATTCAATTGAAATGTAAATAACATCTTTATCTAAAATTGATTTTAATTTTGATTTATAAAAAATCAGTCCCGCTTTTTTGAATGAATTTGGTTTTATAGTGGTTTCTCCAATCATGAATCCTGATAGCCAAATATCTTGCTCAAATTGTTGTCTTTGGCCTGTGATATATGTTGCTTTTGAAAGGTTTATTTTTCTGCTTTTTGTGGTTTTGTTGTCAACTTTTAAATAGATGATAAAAGCATTTTCGCCATTTGACATTGAGGTGTTGTCAATACCATCAATTGAAAATTCAAACCCTAATAGTTCATCAAGCTCCATTTGCTTGATTTTTGATGTTATTAACGAATCAAGTAAAGGCAAAATACCATTTGAGCAAGTCAATTTATCGGGCATTAAAATATTTTTTAGAGTAAAGTAAAAATCATTTTCGGAATCATATCCTGCAAGCCCTTTTGAAACCATTTTCTTCCAGACTTTTTCAATTGCAGGCTTATAATTTGCCTCATCTCTATATGATTGTACTTTATTAGAACTCGAAATTATTCTTTTGTTGAAAATTTCTTTGCTTTTTAATATTATGGCAATAGATATTCCCTTTCCCAAATAGTAATTATTGCAATCGCCGAATAAATCAACAACTTTCAAGTCATTCCCGTTTTCCATAACTCTTAAACGATAGCTGAATTTGTCTTCGGTCTCACGTCCTTTCTCCCAAATTAAAAAAATAAAAGCGTTCGCTCCATAATCATGAATATAATCAAGATAGTATTCAAACAAAAAAGCAAACTCTTCATTATTTTTGTTTTTACTAACGAGTATATCAATGATTTTATCCTTTTCCATTGCTATGAAATATTTGCCTTAACAAATTTTCTCCATGCCATTTTGAGAGCTAAAAACTTCGCTTTAAGGTACTTTACCGGCATTCAATTCTGCGATTGTTTTAATCATTCAAATTTAATTTAAAAGGAGAATAAAAAGTTTTTCACAGCAAAAAAACATTTTTTAAGTTCCTTCTTCCTTTACCTCATTCTCCCCAAACAATTCAACAGCCTCAACAGCATCCACTGAATCGTCTTCCCGATATGTTCCATAATACCATTTGGCACTGGTATCTTTTTATAGCATTACTGGTTTTAGTTCGGTTATGTCATTATAGCCTGCTTCGTAGCCCCGTATCACTATTTTGATGTTGGGTGGTAGCTTTTGCAGAAGGGCCTAAATTCATTTGCTGTCATAAAGATTAGTTTGTATGTCTCTCAACAAAAGCATCATCCTTTTGCAAACAATTTTATTTTCCTATGGTTTGATAGATTTTGCAATTGGCCACCAAAGTGAAGCTCAACAATTTTTTGCAAAGTAAAAGTATATTAAGTCTGTTTTAGAAGCTTTGCAAATTCAAAACCCGGTTATTCTTTGGGAGAGATAAAAGGTTTCTTAATGATTATTGTAGCTATGGTTGCTCTGCCGCCAAACACTCCCTTTGTTGAAAACTTGCCTCCGTGTATTCATTTCTCTTACAACTATTGGTTGCAGATAATGTATTTTTGCGGCTCAAAAAGACGCTGCTTACTTTATAAACGCAACATTATTACATGGGAAGAATCATAGGAATCGCAAATCAAAAAGGTGGTGTAGGCAAAACAACCACTGCCATTAACCTGGCGGCAAGTTTTGGCGTGCTGGAATACAAAACATTGCTGGTAGATGCCGACCCGCAGGCCAACAGCACCACCGGCGTGGGTTTCGACCTGCACAACATTACCAGCAGCCTTTATGACTGCATGGTCAACAACGCAACCACGCAGGACGTGATTTTGAAAAGCGAAATCCCGTTTATGGATGTCATCCCATCGCACATTGACCTGGTAGGGGCTGAAATTGAAATGATCAACTATCCCAACCGCGAAAACGTGATGAAGCAGTTGCTGAATACGGTAAAGGATGAGTATGATTTTATTATTGTTGACTGCTCGCCCTCGCTTGGCTTAATAACTGTTAATGCGCTTGTGGCTGCCGACAGTGTGATTGTGCCCGTTCAGTGCGAATTTTTTGCCCTTGAAGGACTTGGTAAACTGCTGAATACGATTAAAATTGTTCAAAACCGTCTAAATCCAAATTTGCAGATTGAAGGAATTTTGATGACCATGTATGATGGTCGCCTTCGCCTTTGCAACCAGGTGGTGAGTGAGGTAAGAAGGCATTTTGACGAAATGGTGTTCAGCACCATCATCCACCGGAACACCAGGCTGAGTGAGGCTCCGAGTTTTGGAAAGCCGGTTATTCTCTACGACAGCGACAGCAAAGGAGCCGCCAACTACCTAAACCTCGCCAAAGAAATTTTGCAGAAAAATGATATGACAAGAATTACGCAGGAAGAAAGGATGATGGAGTAAGGTGTGAAGTGTTAGGTGTGAAGTATGAGCTATGAACTATGAGTTATGAAGTGAACTCGAGTAGCAAAATATGGACAACGAGAAACCCAAAAACGAGAAACCAGAAACGAGAAACTAAATTATGTCAGGAAAAAAAGATGCATTGGGTAAGGGAATCAGGAGCCTGTTGCAAAATATTGATTCGGATTTAAAGACAACAGCGGGTACTTTAAAGGAACCGATTGTTGAGAAAGTGACTGGCAATAGCCGCATTCCGATTGCGAAAATTTCCATTAATCCAAAACAACCACGCCGCGATTTTGATGAACAGGCTCTTAATGAATTGGCCGCATCTATCAAACTGCACGACATTATACAACCAATCACAGTCACCCAACTGGCGGGTGGAAAATATCAACTCATCAGTGGTGAAAGAAGATACAGGGCTTCTAAAATTGCTGGCCTGCACGATATTCCAGCTTATGTAAGACAAGCAAACGATCAGCAATTGCTGGAACTTGCCTTACTCGAAAACCTGCAACGTGAAGATCTCAATGCAATTGAGATTGCCCTCAGCTACAAGCGAATGATGGAGGAACTGGAATATACCCAGGAGCAGGTGTCGGAAAGAATGGGAAAAGAAAGAAGCACCGTCACAAATTATATCCGGCTGCTGAAACTGCCTCCTGACATTCAGTTGGCAGTGCGAAATGGTGGCATCAGCATGGGACATGCAAGGGCATTGGTCAACGTAGATACCATAGACAAGCAGCTATACATTTTCAAAGAAGTAAAAGACGGTGGACTGAATGTTAGACAGACCGAGGAGTTGGTCCGCAAGCTTTATAAGAGTGACGACAAAACTGTTAAACCTTCTTCAAAGTCCTCACTGCCGCCAGCCTACAAAAGAATTGAGGATAACTTAGCTACTCATTTTGCTACAAAAGTAAAACTGGCGCATAATAAAAACGGTTTCGGCAGCATCAGCATTGACTACTACTCGCTGCAGGAACTCAACAAAATACTGGAACAAATGAATGTGTCGGCGAGCTAAGTTATGATTGCTACCAGGTATATGATCCTTCTCTTTCTTTGTGTCTTTGGGCATAATCTGTATGCTCAAAAAGCGAAGGATAGCCTGTTGCGCATTGGCACCGACTCCACAACCAGCACCAAAAATCCCGCTTTTACGAAAGATACCAGCCTTGTCATTGTAAAAGGCGACACAGTCAAAATCATTCCAAAACACGATCCTCGTAAAGCCACTTTGCGTTCACTCATTTTGCCCGGCTGGGGACAAGCTTATAACAAGAGATACTGGGAAATTCCGCTTGTTTATGGTGCTTTGGGAATTACAGGTGCCATTTACCTATACAACGACAAATGGTACAAACGAACCCGTGATGCCTACGACATACGGGTGAACCGCAACAACACTGCAGACACGGCTTTGATTAATGCAAGGCTAGTGCCGCTGTCACCAAATTCTTTGCAAGTTTACAGAAACTCTTTTCGCCGTGACAGGGATTATTCAGCCCTCTGGTTCATCATTTTCTGGGGATTAAATGTGCTGGATGCCACGGTGTTCGCCCACCTGAAAGAGTTTGATGTGAGTGAAGATCTGTCGCTGAGAGTTAATCCAGTCATTAACCGGAACGGCTCAAAAGGGATTGGTCTAGCTCTTGGTTTCAAATCTGCCCAGCGCAGTCACAGTTTCCTGATGCCTTGATTGGTTTGGATTTGCAGATACGCTACAAGTTTTCTGCACCTGCAAAAACCTTAGTTTTGCAGCATTGATAATTTGAATAAATTGATTGAAAGCAAACGCTGAATTTTCACATTTTCAAATTGCCCCATTTTCAAATTAACTCCATGCCCAAAGACAATTCTATAAAATCTGTTTTAATTATCGGTTCCGGTCCCATTGTGATTGGTCAGGCTTGTGAGTTTGACTACAGCGGCAGCCAGGCGGCCCGCAGCCTGCGGGGAGAAGGTATAAAAGTGATCCTCATCAACAGCAATCCCGCCACCATTATGACGGATCCGATGATGGCGGACAGGGTTTATTTATTGCCACTTACAGCAGAAAGCATTGAACAAATTTTGGAGGAAAATGAAATAGATGCAGTGCTGCCAACCATGGGTGGGCAAACAGCCCTGAACCTGTGTATAGAAGCCGATGAATTGGGCATTTGGCAGAAATATAATGTCCGGCTGATAGGTGTGGACATTGCCGCTATTAACACCGCCGAAGACCGCGAAAAGTTCAGGCAGTTGATGGTGAAAATAGGAATATCTGTAGCTCCCAGCCGGGTAGCTAACAGCTTTTTGGAAGGAAAAGATTTTGCGCAGCAGATTGGCTTTCCTTTGGTCATCCGTCCATCGTTTACGTTGGGTGGCACGGGTGGTGGTTTTGTTCATAAAAAAGAAGAACTGGATGAAGCCTTGGAACGTGGTCTGACTGCATCGCCCATTCACGAAGTGCTGGTGGAAAAGGCCGTGCTTGGCTGGAAAGAATTTGAACTCGAATTGCTTCGTGATCAGGCAGACAATGTGGTGATCATTTGCACAGTAGAAAACCTGGATCCGATGGGCATACACACTGGTGACAGCATCACAGTGGCACCCGCTATGACCCTGAGCGATACCGCCTTTCAGGACATGCGCAACAAGGCTATATTGATGATGCGCAGCCTGGGAAATTTTTCCGGAGGCTGCAATGTGCAGTTTGCACTGAACCCTGAAACGGAGGAATTAATTGCAGTGGAAATTAATCCGAGAGTAAGCCGTTCGTCTGCTCTGGCAAGCAAAGCGACTGGCTACCCAATCGCTAAAATTGCTGCAAAACTGGCAATCGGTTATTATTTAGATGAATTAAAAAATCAGATTACAGGAACAACGTCGGCCTATTTTGAACCAGCTTTGGACTATGTGATTGTGAAAATGCCCCGCTGGAATTTTGATAAATTTAAGGGCGGAAATGACACGCTGGGATTACAAATGAAAAGCGTTGGCGAAGTAATGGCGATTGGGCGAAGCTTTACTGAAGCTTTGCAAAAAGCCTGTCAAAGCCTGGAAAATGATGCAGTGGGACTTGGCTATTACGGCAAAAGCCTGATGAAAAGCCATGAGTTGATTGAATACATTAAAGTGCCGAAGTGGGATAGAATATTCAGGATCAAAGATGCACTGTTGCAGGGGGTAACGGTCAAGACAATTTCACAGGTCACAGGCATTGACCCATGGTTTCTCTACCAGGTACAAAAGATCTGTAACATTGAAAAGCAACTCCTGAAATACACTTTAGAAACCCTGCCCGAAGACCTGCTGAAAGAAGCAAAAAAGCACGGCTTTGGCGATGAACAGATTTCCCGCATTATGCGCAACTGCACTGAGGACGAAGTGTATGAGAAACGCAAAGCCCTGGGCATAACCCGTGTGTACAAAATGGTAGATACGTGCAGCGCAGAGTTTGAGGCGAAGACGCCTTATTTTTATAGTACGTTTGAGTAGAAAATTTGAAAATAGCTCAATGGAAATAGTTTAATGATATTAATAAACTTATTACAAACACATACATTTTCAAATTGAGCATTGAGTAATTTTCAAATTCTCTCATGACCCACAAAACAAAAGGCATCATATTGCGGACGGTTAAGTTTGGCGAAACCAGTGTGGTGACCACCGCTTATACCGAATTGTTCGGCATTCAATCTTACATGGTCAAGGGTGTGCGGCAGAGTACAAAAACATCTTCGGGCAAGGGGATTTATTTTCAGCCAGCGGCCATTTTGGACATGGAAGTTTATTATAACCAAATGCGGAACCTGAACTTCATCAGGGAATATGGCTGGGGCTATCTTTATGAAAATGTGCTGTCGGATGTTGTCAAAAACACCGTTGCGCTCTACATGATTGAGTTGCTGCAGCATAGCCTGAAACAGCCCGAAGCAAACCCCGAACTGTTCCACATGATGCAGGATTCTCTGCAGCAGTTGGACAAAGCCTCACCAACGCTGACTGCCAACCTGCCTTTGTATTTTAGCCTTCACCTGACGGGTGAACTGGGCTTTAAAATCCAGGGAACATTTAGCGAAGCGACCTCTGTCCTTGACCTACAGGAAGGGCAATTTATCAATGATAAACCCGGCCACAGTTTTTATGCTGAAAAGGAACTGGCGCAGGCGGTTTCCCAGCTACAGTCCATCCATTTCTACAGCGATTTGGAAAACCTTCATTTTCCCCGAAGTGTAAGACAAAGGCTGCTGATCATTTTTCAAAACTATTTATCCCTGCATGTGCATGATTTTGGCGAAATAAAAACGTTGCCCGTGTTGCAACAAATTTTTGAGTAGCAACGCAATGTCATCAACTTAAGGAATTTACCTTCAAAAATGGCATGTTTGAAGCAACGGTATATAGATAGGGCCTGTCTTAGCTCCTGAAACTTCAACATC
>JAYTGA010000358.1:0-20066 GCA_043733905.1 Segetibacter sp. | reverse complement strand
GTGTTGATTAACGATGTTTTGGTGTCAGGCTACAAACGCACCAAGCCCAACACAATTTTGCGTGAAGTGCCTTTCAAAAAAGGTGAAAACCTGACCGTGAGTGAACTGAACACTAAACTTGCGCTGTGCAAGCAGCAGTTGATCCGCACATCGTTATTTGTAGATGTGGAGGTGACTGCCCTAAAGGTTGACAGCAGCCATGCCTACATTCACATTCATGTGAAAGAGAGGTGGTATTTATTCCCGATCCCTTATTTTAAAATAGTCAGCCGCAATTTCAACACCTGGTGGTACGAGGAAAATCACAGCCTGAAAAGAGTGGAATATGGTCTTAAATTTCAGCAAAACAATGCGACCGGACGAAATGACAATCTGAATCTTTGGTTCATCAACGGCTATACCCAACAGATGAGTTTGCGGTATGACAATCCGAATTTGGGCAAGAATTTGCAGCATGGTTTCAACATTGGTTTTGGCTATCGCCGAAACCATGAACTGAACTATGACATGGACTCTACAAAACCCAACAAACTTGGTTTTCACAAAGAAGAAGACCGGTTTTTGATTAAGCAGGGTTATGTTGATTTTACCTACACATACCGCCCCGCCATCAGAACCCGTCATTCTTTCAAAGCCTCATATGGTGGCTATTCTGTTGACTCTTTGATTGTGAAATTAAACCCGGGTTATTTTGGGAACTCTGCCACATCATTGCGCTATTTTGATCTCGGCTACAATATGTCTTACAACAACCTTGACTACAGCCCTTACCCAATGAAAGGGTTTGCCAGCGAAGTGGGTTTGCTGAAACGATTTGGCAAAAATGCCTATTGGGAACTGATGGCAAGAACAAACAATTGCTTTCCGATCACATCCAAATCTTCTTTTCAACTACAGAGTGTAGGAGTGCTAAGAGCGCCTTTTCACCAGCCTTATGTCAACAATTCGCTCATGGGTTCTGCAGATGTGTACATGCGTGGACTGGAGTATTATGTGGTGCAGGGTGTGGCAGGAGGCATTGTAAGAGGGACTGTAAAAAACGAATTGCTTTCATTCAACTTTCGCAATCCTGTCGCCAGCAAAACCCATGACAAGATACCGTTCCGCATGTTTGTAAAAGCCTTCAGCGATCTTGGTTATTCTTACCTGCCCAATGCGGGGATTAGTGTTCTCAACAACAAGCTTCTACGCACATGGGGACTGGGCATAGATGTCATTACATTTTACGATGTGGTTCTCCGTTTTGAATACACCTTTAATCAATTAGGTGAACATGATTTATTCTTTCACAACCAGACGGATTGGTGATAATTTGAAAATGGCTCAATAGCTCAATTTGAAAATAGTCTTATGCTTGAATGGCTAAATGACTGTTGACTACATGACTAATAACTCAATGACTGGCTATTGGGCTATTTCATAAGTCCCATCTCCTACTCCCACTTTGTAAACTTCTGCATCAATGCTAAAAGCCTCCTTATAACTGGCTATAATGTTTTGAATGATTGCCTCCCAATTTTTCTTTTCAATCAGGTTGAGTGTGCATCCGCCAAAGCCGCCGCCCATGAGCCTGCTGCCAATGATGGAAGTTCCTGCTCTTGCTTTTTCAACTAAGAAATCAAGTTCCGGACAACTTACTTCATACAATTTGCTCAGTCCTTCATGCGTGTCGTACATCAGTTTGCCAAAGGCTTTCAGTTCATTATTTTCTAACAATGTGGCTGCGCTTTGTGTTCTTTTTATTTCTTCCGTCACAAACAGGCAACGGTTGAAAATAACCGGATCCAGAAAATTCTTGTTATCTATTACATTTTGCGGAGTCAGGTCACGGAAAGATTTCGCCTCCGGCAAATGGGACTGAAGGATTGAAAAACCTTCCTGGCATTGCTGCCTTCTTTTGTTATACTCCCCATCTGCCAGTGAATGGTGTACTTTGGAATTGATTAAGACAAGGGTGTATTCTTCCAATTTTAAAGGCAAATACCTGTAATCCAGGCTTTGACAATCCAATAGAATAACATGTTCCTTCTTCCCCATTGAACTTGCAAACTGATCCATGATGCCGCACATGACTTTGGGGAAAGTATGCTCGGCCTGTTGCCCCATCAATGCAATGTCAACACGGGAAAGTTGAAACTGAAAAATTTCATTCAACGCAAACAACAGCCCGCACTCCACCGCTGCGGACGATGACAAACCAGCGCCAACAGGCAGGTTGCCACCAAAGCAGCAATCGAAACCACCAAGGTTCAATTGCTTTTTTTGCACCTGGTCAACTATGCCAAGCAGGTAGTTCTGCCATCCTTTCACGAGCTGAATATCCTGGAGGGTCGTGCTGTAACTCTCTTTAAGATCCACGCTGTAAAGGTTCACTTTATCAGTGTTGTTGGCAGCCACGGCAAACCACAATCCTTTGTCAATGGCAGCTGGCATTACAAAACCATCATTGTAATCTATGTGTTCTCCAATCAGGTTTATGCGACCTGGAGAAAAAAACACTCTCGGCTGATGATGGAAGGTAGAATCAAAAACTTCACGGACTTTTTCTGCGGACATTTTTAGGATGGATTATAATGAGCGAATAACATATTGAACAGTGAATGTAGCAGCCTCTTCCGGTTGCAAAATTTTTAAACCCATGCCATTGTTGAATGCATCAGGTGCTGCACTCAGGTTTTCGACTGCGATGCTGTTGCGCATGGGCGGCGTGTAAAATTGAAGGAAGGGGTAAGACTTGTCTGGATAAAATTCTACCTGCACTTTTCTTGCCGGGTTTCTGATGACACACATTGGCTGACATTCTGCAAAATTGAGTGTAAAACAATTGTCGAAAAATGTGCTTCCAAATTTTTTTAGAGAACCGAATTCTTCATAAGAGATCAATTTACCAGTAGGTATCAGATCATCATCAAACTCTATCATTTCTTTGCTTTGAAATTCTACAAGGTATTCGTTGATGCTATCGCCAAGGGTAAAGTAAGGGTGCCAGCCATCGCCAATGGGCATCGGCTGTTTATCCGTGTTAGTGATGGTCGTGCTGACTGTGAGTCTGTTGTTGGCTGATAGCTTGTATTCCACACTGCATTTGTATTTAAAAGGAAATCCTTCCGTTGCGTTGTCATACACACATTCAAGAACAACGGTTGCTTCGTTGTCTGTTTCAATAACGTTGTTTATCGTAAAGTTCTTATCGAAAATGACTCCATGCAAAGCCTGGCCATTGGGCAAGTATTTATTGAACTGGTAGTCGTGTTCGCCAAACTTGTATTTACCATTTTTGATCCTGCAGGGAAATGGAGAAAGCTTGGCACTTTTGAAATAAGGAGTGAGATTTTCAATCGCATCTGCAACATTGCTGTAACCATCTATCACATTGATGAAATCATTGTCATGCGGCACAATGAATTTATTGAGCAAAGCACCAAAGGAATAGACTTCTACCGATGAATGATTGCTCTGATCATTTAGAGTAATGATTGAATGTCCGTTTTCGGTTGATATGGCTACATCGAAAGGCATAAACTGTATTTTAAAAATTAAAAATCACTTCCAGATCCTGCACCACCAAAGCTTCCGCCGCCAAACTTTGTATCTCTATCAGGTGCGGCAGACGATACCATTGACTGCGACAATATAAAAGCTTCCGCATCTTCATACCTTGATTTGTTGGCTGCTTCCCTGTAAGTGAAACCATGTCTTCCGACCCGCAAATATTGCATCAGCCAATAAGTTGCAACAAGAATAATTGTGCCGCCGATTGTCATTGCTGCTTCTACCGACATTACATGAAAATAGTGCTTAAAAGTGAGGGCAGAACCTGCTATCAACAAAGTACCCATTCTTATCAGCAACCTGCTTTTCTTTTTTAATCCATTAAAAAGATAAATGACAGGAATAGCAAAAGTCCAGCCCCAGAAAAACCAGCCTATCACAGACAAGACCGATTGGGCATTTAGCAAATAATTCTGTTGAATTATACTTTGAACAACGTAATAATTTCCTGAAAGATAAAAGGCAAACAATGCAACTACTTTCACGCCTATGAAAACAGGATAATCAATCAAATAAGCCTGGCGATTGGTTTTCTTTTGTGCTATCAAATAAACAATTGCAGAAGCAATCATTAACAAATAAGGAAAAGAAAAAATGGTGAACTGTCCAAGTAAATTATAAGCATTGAAAACAAAGACAAGAAAGCAAATGACAGCTACACAGCCCGAAACCATATCAACAAATCGGGCAGCAAACCATGAAAACAAAAGGAATAACACAAACGACACACACACTTCAGGTTTTGAAGCATGGAAAAAACCGAGCAGGCCAAATGCAATAAATTGGGCGGTTGCAAACATCAACACCTTATCCACTCCTGAGTTGAAATGTTTTTTTGTACCAGTTACTATTTCAAGACAAGCATAGCACCCGACCCCGGCCATCAACATAAAAAAACTTTCAAAACTAAAATTGAACAACAGCATAAAAATCCCTGTTGCAGCCACGACTATTAATGCAGTCAGCAGCCCAAGCCCAACACTTACAAACACATTGGGGGAGTATAAATCAGAAGGATGGTTAGCACTGATTTTCTCCAAAGTTTCTTTGTTAATAAAGCCTTCGGCAAATGCTTGTGCAGCTTGCTTTTTGATGAAAATGTTGTGCAGGGTTGTCTTATTGTAAATGGTCATTTTCTTTCATTTTTTTATTGTACTTCATCAGCAGATTGCCCGACAAAACTGCCGTGACAATGAAATAAAGAAACGCAATGTAAAGTAAGCCATCAGACATGGATAACAAGAACAACTGATGAATGATCACATAGCTGCATCCAAAATAAAAGTAGAGAAAGACGATGACAAAAAAGTAGAATGACTTTTCACGAAGTGCTACCGAAAACTGCCAAAAACAAATGGCAGAAAGAAACACCAACCAAAGCAATTCATAAGCCTTGAAATGAATGATAGCAGCTACTGCAGCGATCAATAAAATATGAACGCCAAAGTTTTTATAGGTAAATCCAAAATGACTCTTGACATTGTTTTTCTGCGAAAGAAATGAAACAAATAACAAGGAAAAACCCAAAGCGATTGCCGTATAAATCAAAGTTGAGTTGTTGAAATCATTGCTACGCAAAAATTTTAGCGGCGTTACCGAAATGCCCGCCCAGGCTGCAAGATTTGTTACTGCCATGCTCAACACACCAAGATGGTCAAAGTAGTATGCACAAACAAACAGAATGACCATAGGGACAAAAGTTGCCAATCCATACCGCTCACCAAACAGGTTGTACTGAAATTGTAAATAAGCCGTCAAAATGAGCAATAGCAGGCAACCCGCCAACAGGACGTAATCTTTGAAGACATTTGTTTCAGCAATCTTTTGGGTGCTAAAACCCGGCGACTTAACGTAGCAAAACGCAAAGCAACCAAAAGTCGCTACAGCAATGGAACACACGATGACCAAATGATTGAGGCTGTCAATGTTTTTATAAACAGCTATGCCCAGTCCGGTGGTCAGCAAAATAATGCCTGCATACATTAGCAGCTTTAGCTCCACATGCAGGGAGATGTATTTATCCTTATCGGCTGAAAGAATATTTTGCAGCGTTTCTTCGCCGATCAGGCCACGTTCATACAATTGTTGAAACACAAAGTTTCTCATGGTTGGCAAGTTCTGTTATTTGTGTAAAAATGCGTTGGTTCTTTGCTTCACATTTTCCCGCACATCCATATAAAACAGGTTGAGGTCAACAATGTGAAAATTGTTCATCGTTCCCTTGCTGTCGTCCTGTGCTACAGGCATTTCTACCCAAAGAATATTTGCTTTTGGCGCAACTGATGCCGAAGTGATATGTGCATGAAGTTCATTAAAATCCTTCAACACCATCCCTTTGTGCAATGCTTTGTCCGATGGGGTTTCACTTGTTGTCCAGGTAATTGGATTTACACAAAGTGAATTGCCGTTTTCCATATCCATCTGCCTGTCCGATGTGCCGTTGCGGAAACTCCTCCATCCCACCACGCAACCTGTTTGTGTTGCGGCCGTGCCAAAAGGCAGGCTTTGAAATTCATCTTTCCTGATCTGCCAGCCGACCACATAGGCGCAGACCAGTTGCTTCTGCAATGGTTTGCCATCAAAGAAATCTTTAAGCAGATGAATAGCATGAAGTGCTCCCTGACTGTGGCCTGCAATGATAATTGGTCGCCCATGATTGTAATGAGCCAGGTAATATTCAAAAGCAGCTTTCACATCTTCATAAGCCAGTTGCAATGCCTCATCGTGGCGGCTATTATTTTTCATGAAAAAAGCCTTCAAATGCGCCTGCCTGTAGCGTGGGGCAAACACACGGCAACTGCCATTGAAGATAGAGCCCTGCATCAATATGGTTCTGTTGTCGGTATAATGATTCAGTTCTTCATCATTGACATCGGCATTCCATGCGGCGGTTATGAAATCTTTGGTAAAAGTGGTTGGGTGAATAAAAAACACATCGGCCAGTGTGTCTCTTTTTTCATCTTTTAAAAAAGACGGGACACTATCTGCCGCATCGTGCTTGCCCGGGTGAGCAGCCCAATAATAAAGATTGCTGTAATCAGGACTTTGAAGTTCAGATTTGGTCGTCTCTTGTTGATTCCCAAATCTTCTTCCCAACTGTGTATTGGAAGCAAAAAAGGAGAATAACAATAAGGATAGAATGAGTTTGAGCATCCCTACAAATCTATCATTAAGAATGGAAGTATGCAACAATCTGTTGGAATAAATCAGAATGTTTCCGGGTTTTCTCCGTGCTGTCTTTCTCCTGCATTTCTCTGTGGTTCAGAAAATTTAACCACAGAGAAATTTAAACCACAGAGAAACCATAGAGGAAAGAGAAGGAGTTACACGGAGATATTGGGTTTTGATTTTTTTACACCAATTCCTTCACCACATTAAAGATCACTTTGGGTTTGCCCAGGGTGTAGTAGTGCAGCACAGGCACACCAAATGCTTTCAGTTCTTTGCTCTGCTGTGTCAGCCATTCTGTGCCTACCTGCTCCACGTCTGCATCGGTTTTGCAGCGCATGATGGAGTTGGACAGATCGGTTGGAATGTCCACATGGAAAATGCGGGGCAAAATAGACAACTGTTTTTTGGTGGTGATGGGTTTCAGACCTGGAATAATGGGAACATCAATCCCCATATCGCGGCAGGATTTGACGAAGTCGAAAAACTTCTGGTTGTCAAAAAACATTTGTGTCATGACATAGCATCCTCCCGCATCCACCTTTTCCTTCAGGTGCTGCAGATCAATCTCAAGGTTGGGTGCTTCAAAATGTTTTTCGGGATAGCCGGCCACACCAATGCAAAAATTGGTTTTCCCCCCATTTTGTATGTCTTTGTCTAAATAAATTCCATTGTTCAGGTCATCCACTTGTTTCAGCAAGTCAATAGCATAGGCATGACCACCTGTCTCAGGCTCAAACGATGTCTCGTTTTTTGCCGCATCGCCACGCAGCACCAGCACATTGTCCACGCCCAAAAAGTTGAGGTCAATCAATGCATCTTCTGTTTCTCTTTTATTGAAACCGCCACAGATGAAGTGAGGCACGGCATCAATCTTATAATGGTTCATGACCGAGGCGCAAATGCCCACCGTTCCCGGTCTTTTGCGCACTTCTATTTTCTCAAAAGTCCCGTCAACTTTTTTCTTAAACATGCTCTCGCTGCGGTGATAGGTCACATTGATCCACGAAGGCTTAAACTCCATAAGAGGATCCAGGTGGTCATAGATTGAATTGATGGTTTTACCTTTAAGCGGTGGCAAAACTTCAAAGGAAATTAGCGTGTCTTTGGCATTCTTCAGGTGTTCAACAACAGTCACTTTTATAAATTTGTGCAAAGAAACTGTTTAATGTTGAATGTTTAGATGGGAGATATTAGATGTTAGATATTAGATGATAGACAACAACCAACAAAACAACAAACAACCCCAAACCCCAAACACCAAACAGACCCGAAAAACCAGAAACGAGAAACGGGCCAAACGGCTATCTTTGCCGCCCCAATAAAAATAAAAGATGTTTAACAACAGAGTCAAAATAAAAGCGTTGTTTGCAGCCGCGCCTTCCGGGCAGGAAACGATTGTGATGGGATGGGTTCGTTCTTTCAGAAATAACCAGTTCATAGCCCTGAACGATGGCAGCACCAACCAAAACCTGCAGGTGGTTGCCGAGCTTGGATTGCTGGACGATGCCACCATCAAAAGAATTACCACAGGTGCATCTTTGAAAGTGACCGGAACTGTTGTTCCATCGCTGGGCAAGGGGCAGACGATAGAGTTGAAGGCGACATCTATAGAAATACTGGGGGATTGCGATGCAGAAAAATATCCTCTTCAACCCAAAAAGCACAGCCTTGAGTTTCTCAGGGAAATAGCTCACCTGCGCTTCCGCACCAACACATTCAGCAGTGTATTTCGTGTGCGGCATGCACTGGCATTTGCTATACACAAATTTTTCAACGAGAAAGGTTTTGTTTACCTGCACACGCCCATCATTACATCGAGCGATGCAGAGGGTGCGGGTGAAATGTTCCGAGTATCTACACTACCTGTGGACAACCCACCCCGCAACGACGATGGCAGCATCAACTATAAAGAAGACTTTTTTGGCAAAGCCACCAACCTGACAGTCAGCGGACAGTTGGAAGGCGAACTTGGCGCCATGGCTTTTAGCGAGATCTATACCTTCGGCCCCACCTTCCGTGCGGAAAACAGCAACACCACCCGCCACCTTGCCGAGTTCTGGATGATAGAACCCGAGATGGCCTTTTGCGACATTGAAGACAATCAGAACCTCGCCGAGGAGTTCATTCAATACCTGATCAGGTATGCGCTTGACAACAACCGCGACGATATAGAGTTCCTTGCACAGCGGCTGGACGAAGAAGAAAAGCAAAAGCCCCAGAACGAACGCAGCGAAATGGGCCTGGTAGAAAAACTGGAGTTCGTGGTCAATAACCGTTTTGAGCGCATCACCTACACGGAGGCCATCAGCATATTGCTCGACAGCCCTGCCTATAAAAAGAAGAAGTTTAAGTACGACGTGCAATGGGGCATAGACCTGCAAAGCGAACACGAACGCTACTTAGTAGAAAAACATTTCAAAAAACCTGTCATTGTCACCGGCTATCCCGCCGCCATCAAAGCATTCTACATGCGCCTAAACGATGGCTGCGAACCCGGCAAAGAAACCGTGGCCGCCATGGACATCCTCGCCCCCGGCATTGGCGAAATAGTAGGAGGCAGTCAGCGGGAAGAACGCCTCGAAAAGCTGGAAGCTCGGATGACCCAAATGCACATACCCCTCGAAGAAATGAGTTGGTACCTGGACACCCGCCGCTACGGTGCCGTGCCCCACGCCGGCTTCGGCCTCGGCTTTGAGCGCATGGTCCAATTCGTCACCGGCATGACCAACATCCGCGACGTGATCGCATTTGCACGGACACCGAAAAATTGTGAGTTTTAGAAGAAGAAGAAGATCATTGTCCGGGCTCTTGTAGTGCTATTAAGCTTCGTTGCGTCCTCTTGTACGACATACCTTTATTCAGCTTTTTCCATGTTATGCTCCCTATATTGTTTGCCAAACGAAGTTTCATTTGCTGAAACTATTGTGGGATTTTATGAAGGAAGAACTTTAGGGTGAGATAGGAAAGTAAATAAATGCTGAGCTATAGCCTTTGCTAGAAGAGGAGGTACAGCATTTCCAATTTGATTGTATTGGGAAAGAAAATTTTCATCTTCTTTTCCTAACTGCTTTAAGAGCTTAGAAGAAATTTGAGTTCGTTTTCCTTTGAAAATATAACTATCAGGAAACGATTGCAATCTTGCCGCTTCTCTTGAAGTAATGTTTCTCGGTTGTTTTGGGTGAACAAAGTTTGAATAGAAAGAGGCTGGTATTGTATAAGCAATCATATCGGGCTTTAAGTGTCGGTAGTTGGAATTGTATTCAGTTTCCGAAAGCTCACCGTTGCCATTTCTTTTTCTTACTTGAAATTCCTCTGGAATTTCTTCCATTGTTAAACCACTTAAGATTTGTTCATAACGTTCAATAACTCGCTTTGTATGACCCATTGTTACATGGTTGTAAAGTGTAGCAATATCGCCTCTGCTTGCCTTTTGAAAATCAGTTCTTGGTTTTGTTGTGAAGGCGGTTTCTTCTACTCCTTGCCCGGCTTTAAGTTTGGGTAAATCACCAATTGCTTTCTGAACACTGATTGCTTGCTTTAAAGTTTTTGCTTTCCCATTAAGCTTCTTCTTTTCATTTGGTAAATAGTGAGTAATAGGAGGCATCGAAATTTCCAAGCCGTCTTTGCTGCCCACTATAAAGATTCTTTCTCTGTTTTGAGGCACTCCATAGTTTGCAGCATTGAGTTCCCAAACTTTTACTGTATAGTCAATGGATTTAAAAGCAGCTTTGATTATCTCAATCACCTTTTCACCAGCATGATTTTTACCAGTCAAAAGCCCTCTCACATTTTCCATCACAAAAATTTTTGGCCGTAAAACATCAACCCACTGAACAAAATTATTGAACAATGAATTTCGGGGGTCTTTAGGGTCTTTTGCAGGACCAGCATAACTAAACCCTTGACAGGGAGGACCACCAATGATTACATCAGGTTTAGAAGGGCAAGCCCCCAGAATTTTCTCAGCAGTATCAAACTGCCGAATATCATCTTGAATTATTTTATGGCTCTCCTCATTGTTTGCTTTAAGAGTATCAACAGCCCACTTATCAACTTCAAGAGAACAAATTACTTCAAAGTCGTTAGTTAATTTAAAGCCAAGTCCGAAGCCACCAGCCCCCGCAAACAAATCCAAAACTTTAATCTTTCGTTTTCCTTTGCTCATAAATTTGCTTCTGTAAAGTTTGGATAGTAGCGATAAACTCTGGCATACTTTTCAACATCTGTTATATTCAGCGGAATCTGATTAAATGCTTCATTTTTAAAACCCAACCCTTTTCTCTCTAAAACGCTTGGTAATAATTTGTCTAACGCTTTAATTTCTCTGAAAGTTAAATTCGGACATTGGATTTTGTAGCTTTCATCCTTATCGGAGTAAAATGGGAATTTATTAAAAGCCATTTTTTTTACTGCTCCCCTTTGAGATTTATCAAACAATACTCCACCCACAGTTAAGATTGTAGCGTTGTCCTTATATGAAAAATTGAAAACTTGCATAAAATCAACTGTATTTTTTTTCTTTCCGTTTCGATTCAAAAGGGAAGTCTCAATTTGTCTTATAATCATTTGGTAAGTTGCATTACTCAAATTTTTTGTGTTCATATTTTGCTCCATAATTTCATTCGGCAGCCGTTGTTTTCCAACTCTATCTATTAGTTGATTCAAACGAAATTCTTTTTGCGTTGGCTGTTTCTCATCATTGTTTTCAGAAAACTTCATGGACTCTTCTTCAACATTTACAGAGATTATGAAGAAGCTTCCTGCCATAGATTCTGAAAAAAAAGTGTTTATGTCTGAAAACATAAAGTCTGAAACCTTATCATCATAATCAAGCCAAACAACATTTCGTTTTGAACCTAATTCAAGATTTGGTAGCACGGTATTAGAATGTCCATATTTCATTGTAATTCCTGAATAGGGAACATTGAAATCAAAACGGTCACTCTTTGAAGTTTCTTTTTCAATGCTTACTAGGTTAGTTATTCCAAGGTTTTTATGAAATAAGATAAAGTCAGCAAAATAGGGGGAACCAAATCCAATATAGCGATATGTATCCAAATCCTCGATGAATGAAAGTCTTCCTAACACCTCCGACATCATTTTTCTTTCAATGCACTTATTGGGTCTTAAATTATAATTTATTTTTTCGAAACTACTTGCCATGCTAAAATTAAATTTCGTTATCGTAGTAATAGTTGAATGTTTCCAATCCAACCTCTTTTGGGGAGTTAACTCCAAGTCTTTCTTTTACTGCTTCGTACTTTTCAGTTGTTACTAAGTAGTCAATTTTTACAGTATTAGTTTTGTTCGGTGGGTTATAAAGTTTAACCGGATAAACAAATTTATTGGACAGTTGCTTCGTATTAGAAAGGATTTCGATTACAGGGGTAGTTTTTTTCAAACTTTTCTCAATAACTTTATTTAGAGTTTGGTTTTCAAGAGGGTTATCTTTCCCTTTTTCGTCTTTTAACTTTTCAAGCATTTCCATTACCTGTCTTGTCATAATAATCATCTTGGCTCTAACTTCTTTATAATAAGGAGAATCTTTATCCATCCCTGTTTTTGTTGTATTCCAAGGTAGGTTAGAAGAGTCTTCTGCATCAAAAAAAACATACCCTCTAAATCTATGGAATTGAGCATGCCATAAAGGAACGCCATCACCTTTTGAACCAGTCCATACAGTTTCATCATTCTTGTTTTTCCCTAAAATGAGTCGATTGTTGCAGAAGATGTACCAACCGCCATCTTCGGAGTCTTTTGTAGAAATTCCTGCTAATATTTTTACAGCTTGCTTTTTTTCAATCTTCTCCCAATATGTTGGTTTAATGTTTTCGTCATTTACTAAAGTAATATGATTTGATTTCAGAGTGTAATCGCCAATTTTAATTTTGATGCCATTATTGATATTAAGCATGTGCTCAAGCTCAATTTCTTTTTGGAGGGTTGTAATAAAAGTTTCGTTACCGAAACTGAGTTTTGAATCGTCACTTAATTCAGTTATGTGTACAACAAATCCAGTTTTACTAGGAATGTTTTTACTGTTTTCAATAAGAGTGTCCTTGTCAAATTTAAACGACCATTCTTTAGGTTTCTTCAACCATTCAGGAACATCAATCGTTAGCTCAAATTGCGAGGTCGCTGCAACCGACTTAACTTTGATTTTACTTCCCAACTTAAAGAAGGCACGCTTCATGCCAATACCAAATTGACCAATTGACTTATCTATTAAATGGTGTTTATCTGACTTTCCAAAGTTGAATGCAGTTTCTCTGGCAACTTCTGCTTCCATGCCAAAGCCATTATCAGTAATTGAAAAATAACTTTTGCCAAGTTTGATTTCAATTTCATATCCCTTTAAGTTGGCAGAGCCGTTTGCTCTTGCTTTAATAGCATCTACTGCATTGTCAACCAAATCGCCAATTGCATCACGTAGTGTAATGTCCTTAATGAGCATTGAAACAAAAAACCCTTTTGCGGGGTCTGCATTTACATTATTTTGATTGATGTCAGAAATTGACTTTGACATTTTATAATTTATTTGAGGTAAATTTATTAGAATAAAATTTCTTAGTAAAAAAAATTTAGCTTTTGAACCGATTTCCCTCCCAAAAAAAAGGCCGCCTTTCAACAGCCTTCTCAAACTCATAATTCATAACTCTTAACTCGCAACTAAAGTAACATCCACCTTCTTCCCCACACCCACCGTCAGATCCACTTCCACGCTCTGGCTCACAAATCCAGCCTTCGAAAATTCAAACGTATGCTTCCCACCCGTAATCTGGTTAAATGCATATTTCCCATCCGCATCCGTCGTTGTTTCATATTTCTTATCGCTACTCCGCACCAGCACACCCGCCAGCAGCATACCATTAGCATCAGTCAACACACCCCGCAGGCCAGTCACGCCATTACCGCCAACCAGCGTCACTACTGTGTCCCACGTAAATTCAGCCCTCACATCCTCATTTCTTTTAAAGATATCACGACCATCCTTACACACTTCAATAATCGCCTGGTACAGCGCATTATTAGCCACCAGTTTCTCCCCGGTCCCCACACGGTTCCCCTCCTCCAGTTGAATCAGCGCATTATATAGTGTCACAAATCCATCCCGCTGCGTCGTCAGCTTCTCTTGAAAGTTTGTCGCCATCACCGGCTTCAAAGCATCAGCATTCACAGGTGTAGTAATAAAAGTAACTCCATCATTCAGCAGCGTCTTCGATGCTTCCCAGTTATACCCCGCCGCCTTTTCATAATAACCAAACCCCGCCGCACCCAGCTTGGGTTTCAGCAGGTCACCCTTCCACGTCTTCTCCATATATCGCTTCAGCGTCTGCATCAGTTCACACCCCCCATCACAACTCGTTTTCATCAGCACAATCTGTGTTTCCGTCGTCTCATCCCGCACATCCTCATCTGGCAATGCCTCTGCAGCCACCAGTTGAGCCTTCAGTCCCACAGCCGTCTGGGCTGTATACATGGGGCTAAAATCTTTGAAATCATTTAAATGATCCTTGTAAGAAGTAAGCACTGTGTCCGTGCCCGTGTAAAGTTCCACCTGCGTACAATTGTAGTCTGTTTGTGTTGGCATGATAAATTGGGTTTAGAATTGATAAAATAAGATTGAGCTACTAATTTACATACACAAACTCATTTAAAACCTAATACCTACGCCACCAAAGAGGCTGGATGCAAATTTTAATCACTTTTTAATATTAATCGTCCATAAAAACTCAAAAAACATCCAAAACCCTGTATTAATTCACCAGATTTTAATATTAATCTTACCAACCTTAAAATTAATAAACCAGATTTTAATGTTAATGCCTAGGAGAAAAATATTAATCCGACCCGTTTTTAAATTAATCAACACGTCTACCATATTAATCGAACCCTTCTCAAAATTAATCTCCCCCACGAAAGCATTAATCCCCTCCATGCCGCCATTAATTGATCCGATTTTCAAATTAGCCATCCATTTCTCAGCTCATTCCTCCCCCTTTTTGCACTTTATTAAGTTCGAAATATAGTTTTTCAAAAAGTGTTGCATGGCACTTGCAACAATCCATAAATTTTTCTCTCCCTTCGGGAAATAAGACGCATTATGCGATATAAACTCCAACTGCCGCTTCTAACGAACCCGCCATTCAAAAACTCATTGCTTTCTTATTTTGTTCTTTGTCCAGTTTAAAATATAGTTCTTTAAGAAATATTGTAAGCAACATGCAACAATTCATATATTTTTGACGCCCTTCGGAAAATGAAACGTGTCATTCCACAAACAACCTAACCGCAGCGCTTGATGAAACAACTGATTGGCTTAACCATCTTACTCCTTGCTTTCAGCAACATCTATTCACAAAGCAGTTGTCCTCCCAATATTGATTTTGAATCCGGCGATTTCAGCTATTGGCAATGTTCTGTTGGTGATACTTATTCATCCTCCGGCACCAATTTCATCCGCTTAGACACCAGCCGCCCCGAGGCCGACAGGCACCAGATCATGTCCTCCAAAACCACGATGGATCCTTTTGGCAATTTTCCTGTGGTGTGTCCTTTTGGCGGCAATTATTCAGTCAAATTAGGAAATACGAATGTGGGGGCCGAGGCAGAGGGCATTTCATACACTTTCACGGTTCCCTCCACTGTTGACACGTTTACTTTCACCTATTTCTACGCAGTCGTCTTCGAAGATCCGGGTCACGATCCCTATGACCAGCCCAGGTTTTTCGTCACTTCTTACGATGTCGCTACCGGAAACATCATTAATTGTGCGGCGTTTAATTATGTAGCCACCAGTACTTTGCCCGGTTTTTACAGGTCTAAAACAAACAGCGGTGTTTTATACAAAAACTGGACACCCGTTTCGCTACAGTTTGCCGGTTTAATGGGCAAGCAGGTCAGGCTCGAGTTTAAGAATGCAGACTGCACCATTGGCGGCCACTTCGGCTATTCTTACATGGATGTCAGCAGCGGCTGCACAAACATTTTGGCAACAGCACCCTATTGCATTCAGACAAACAGCTTAACCCTCAATGCACCTTATGGATTTCAGTATTATAAATGGTTCAATAGCAACTACACACAGGTCTTAGGAACCACTCAGACCCTCACGCTGTCTCCTCCACCAACCCTTACAGGCTCTTTATGGGTAGATGCAATCCCCTATCCGGGCTTTGGTTGCCGGGACACGTTTGAGGCCAAAGTAAAACCACTTTCCACTCCTCCGGTTGCTGGCTGTCCTTCCGATTTTTACTTTTGCCAATACCAACAGGACGCCACCATTGATGCCTATGCAGACAGTGGCAATGTCTATATCTGGTATGTAAATGATACTACAACCACCGCAGGCAGCGAACTGCCGCCAATCATTCAAACAAATGTGTCTGGTGATTTCGTTTATTATGTTTCACAAAAACAACTATTCGGCTGCGAAGGCTACAAAAAGAAAGTGATGGTCACATTGTCAGTTTCTCCAACTCCCCTATCACTGTCAATCCCATGTCGCAGTGTTTAGTCGGAAATAATTTCCAATTCAAAAGCACAGCAAGCAATCCAAACAACATTACCTACAATTGGTATTTTGGCGACAATGATACGCTCATTACCAACTCCGACACTGCCGTTAATCATCAATACAAGCAAGACGGCACCTTCAGTGTACAGCTCTATGCAAACTATTTCAACAAATGCACCTCCATCAACAACATTAATGTCAATGTAGTGCCTGCGCCTGTTGCAGATTTCAGTTACAACGGCCCCATTTGTGAAAAAAAACAGTCTTAACTATATCCGACAACTCTTATGTCACCAGCTACACATCTTCGCTCACAGACTGGTCGTGGAGCATTGACGGGCAACTGTCAACTACTCAAAATCCCTTACCATTTTCCCCCAACATAGCCAAACCCATTGTTGTCAAACTGATTGTAAAAACAACCGAAGGTTGCACGTCTGACACTGCCATCAAAGTCTTGCAGGTTCAGCACCAGCCCAAGGCATTTTTCAGTATATCGTCGCCCTTGTGTTCATCCGAAACCATCACGCTGGGCGACAAATCATTTTTTGATTCTGTCATTAATAATGAAAATATTGGCAAATGGAATTGGACGATTAACAATGCAACCACCTACACGATCAACCAGGTTCAGTTTGCTTTCGACACAGGATTCAATAAGATAACCCTGAACGTAGAAAGCAATTTTGGTTGCAAAAGCATTGACCACGACTCCATCATTTATGTTTACCGCAAGCCCTACCTGCGGCTAAGTTTAAACGATTCCTGCATTAATAAAAACATCCGCTATCTGGTGCAAGACACTTTCAATCTTGTCAGGAACTGGCTTTGGGATTTTGGAAATGGTTATTACCAGGCATCCAACACTGTTACAAAAAATTTTGACAAGACTGGTTCCAATCCTTTTTCCATCATAGGAACTACCCTACATCAATGCAGCGATACAATTGTTAGAGATTTTCAGATTTATGATAATATCGCCTTTGCAGGAAATGATACGCTGGTAGCCAATAATCAACCTGTTGCCTTAAACGCAAATGGCTATGCAGGTGAAACATACTTCTGGGCTCCCTCCATAGGGCTAAATAATGATACCATTCAAAACCCTGTTGCCACTTACGATCACGACATGGTCTATCATATGCACGGTGTAACAAAAGAAGGCTGTGTGAGCAATAGTAAAATTTTGATTAAGCGCTACGTAGGCCCGGCTTTGTATATCGCCTCAGCATTCACACCCAACAAAGACAATTTGAATGACGTGCTGCATGTCTTCCCCGTAGGCATCAAACAGTTTAAGCATTTTTCCATTTTCACCCGGCATGGCAATCTGATATTCACAACAACCGATGTATCCCAGGGCTGGGATGGAAGGTATAAAGGCGAATTGCTGAGCAACGACACCTTTGTCGTTCTTGCAGAAGCCATTGACTACAGGGGAAATCCACTCTTATATAGAGGAACAGTTACTTTGGTAAAATAAAATAGTCTAAGTATTGACCGTTTTGCTAACGCTTTTTTGGGATAATGTTCAATAGTTGTAGCCGTCACTGTAGCATTGTTTGAAGTTCCGCCTTTTTGCTTTTTGAAGGCAACCGAATTGTTTCCACATCATTGAAAAACCTGTCAATTGCATTTTCCAATGAAGGCATTACACAACTCTTTTCAGTTGCCATAGCACTATAAAATGGTCTTGGTGCCCGATAGCCCATTTCATTTAGAGAAACATACCTGAAATTAGGTGAAGAAACTCCACTTCTTTTCAAAATTTCAGAATAGAAATCCGCCCAGCTCACCCCGCCTTTGTTGGTAACATTCCAAATGCCACATGCCTCTTCAATGATTAAATCAAGTGTGCTGTTGACAACATCAGGCACGTAGGAGGGAGATACAATCACGTCTTTGACAGACAGAAATTCTTTTCCATTTTTTAAACTGTCCAAAGCATGATAAGCAAAATTGTATCTATCCCAAGACCCAAAGAATGCACTTGTTCTCACAACCAGGGCCTGGCTGTTTTCTGCTAACACATCTTTTTCAGCCATTGCTTTACTTGCCCCGTAAATATTCAATGGAGCAACTTTATCACTCTCCATGTAGGGGGTTTCTTTCTTGCCATCAAACACCAGATCCGATGAAAATGTAGCAAACTGTACGTCATGCTTCAGACACACCGCAGACAGAAGCTTTGGCGCAATACTATTGATCTGAAAACATTGTTGTTGATCAATTTCCGCTTTGTCTACTTCCACATATCCCGCAGTGTTCACAATAGCCCAGGGTTTATGAATGCGAATGATTCTTTCAATGTCTTCTGCTGACAAAATATCTATATCATTCCGACCCAGCAGAACATGATCAATAAACCTGCTCTCGCAAACCCTTGCAAATGCGCTACCCAGCGTTCCGGTTTTGCCAATAATAATCAGAGGCTGTGCATTTTTGGTAATTGGATTCATATCTATTCTGTTGCTTTTGCCGGGATAAATAATGGCTGACGGTCTTTCCCACCAACCTTTCGCCTTCACCACCGGGTGATTATATTTTTCTCCTTTGGAAAGTGTTTGAATCATTTTTGCAAGTGCAGTAGGTGTCCTGCAATTATTTCTGATGTCAAAAACCCCGGACTCATATTGGCCGGAAAAGCAAGTCAGCAGGCTGCACCAGTCAAATGATCCCAACAATGCCCATGCAGTTACAGCGACAATATTAATGTCCTCCTTTGCTAACTTATTGGCTACTTTCCAAATGCTCAAAAACCATCTCATTTGCTCTTCCCTGGTACAATGCAGGTGAACCTCCGTAATGGCGATCGGGATTTTATATCTATTCCACGCTTCCTTAATTAATTTTTCCGGTCCCTCCAATTTGCCTGCCCTTACTGCTTCAACATCAGCGTATTTATGGAATGCATTCCGGCCTATACAATGAGCGGGATACTCCTTTGTTTGATGATCTAACCACCGCTCAGACGTTATGTAATAGTTCAATCCCATTATATCGGGAGGACAAGGATTTTGCAGGAAAAAAAAGAGTTCTTCTTCTTTTATGCCCGAGCCGATCATCTCAGCCCACATAGCATGTTTCTCGTTTACTTTCCCACATAAAAGGTCAAATGTTAACCATCGTCTTTTATTTTCGTAGTCGGCCTGGTATTTCAATTTGGGCGTTGCATAAGTTTTTCCCAAATCCTCTGTTTGCACCAGTTTAGCTTCTGCATTCACCTGCCGAATAGCTTTCATTGCCAATACAGTGGCTTTCAACTCTGCTAACAGAACTTTGAAAAATAAATAACTACTTTTACCATGAGGATGCCAAATACCATATAGTCCACAAAACCTCGCTGTGGTAAGCGGCTCATTAACGGGAGTAAAATATTCAAGATAAGGAAACCTTTCTGCCACTTCCAGGGCATATTTCTCAAGGCCGTTGGCAAAAGAATCATCAAAAAAGTTAGTGTAATATGGGCCACTTCCGTGATGTACAAGGCCAATGATAGGTTGAATGCCAGCTTTTCTGATTTGCTGCAAGCTTCTATCGGCAAATGACCAATCAATTTGTTTTTTAGTAGGGGCATATTTCTCCCAAAGGAGAGGATACCTGAGAAATTTGATCCCTAATTTTTGGAACAGGTCAATATCTTCTACAGCATTGTCGTAATGTTCAGAAAAATACAATTGATCATTATAGTTATCGTGAGTTCGGTTAATTGTACATTCAATGCCACCCCAGGGCAAACGCATCTAAATTAGGTTATAGTGATTGTTGAATAAGTGTGGAGAGATTAGTGGTGAGGGTTTTTATATCCACACATGGCTTTGCTGTG
>JAYTGA010000357.1:0-5494 GCA_043733905.1 Segetibacter sp. | reverse complement strand
GCTAAAAAAGCAACTTACAAAGACAAAAAAGAGTTTGAACAACTTGACAAAGAACTGAAAGACCTGGAAGCCGAAAAGAAAAAGCTGGAAGACAGCTTCGCCACCATGCCTTTTGAAGAAATACAAAAAGCCAGTGTAAGAATAGGTGAAATAGCGACCCTGCAGGCCGACAAAGAAATGAGATGGTTGGAGTTGTCGGAGATAATGTGAAAATTTGAAAATGGCTCAATGTAAAAATGAAAAGCGAATGCTAATTTGAAAATGAGCCAATTTGAAAATTTGAAGATGAATGATGCAAATAGTTTGAAAACGACAAACTAAAAACAAGAAACGAGAAACGGCTTTCCCAATAACCCAATTAACCAATAACCCAATTAACCTTTTATGGAATTACTCGGTGTAGGATCAAGAATTACTCATCCTGTCTATGGTGCAGGAGTGATTACAAAGTTGCACAAGAAGGTGTATGACGTATGCTTCATGGAGCATGGTGTCAAAATTGTTTCTAAAGATTTCGATATGGAAATCATTGAGCGGATTGAGCCGGAATACAACGTCTCATTTAGCGAAGCGGAAGATGCGCTCATCAAAATTTTGCAGGAGTGGGGCGGTGTCCAGGAAGTGATTTCATTGGGCGACCGTTGGAAAAACGGAATGCTTATTATGCGACCCGGCGACAAAACTTTAAAGGAAAAAGAAGTGCCTATAGAAGTCTTTTTCCACAAAGTAGTCATGCTTCGGGACAGGCTGCGGGTGATGGAGCAAAAAATAAATGCCCACAAAATAATGACCGATGATGATAAGGTTGACCTGCAGCAATATGTGACCCGCATTTATGGAAGCCTGACCACTTTCAATGTTCTTTTCAAACACAAAGGCGATCAGTTTGAGGGGGAGAAAACAGTTTAGGGTTTAGAGTTTAGGGTTTAAAAAAGTTTAGAGTTTAAGGTTTAAGGTTTAAACCTGTGTTTTTATTAGCAAATTAGCACATCAGCAAATTAGCACATTAGTTCAACTATACAGGAATGCCTATTCAGGCTTGTCGCGGCAAACATGGTTTTTGTCGTTGGTGATTCTTATAAACAGAAGTGGTACCATGGTCATCCCTTTCATGACTATTTACGCTACGCAAAAACTCCATTATAGCCTTGTTCAGGCAGGGTTCATCATGGCGTTGTTTGGTGCGGGTTCCATTGTGGGTGCCTACATTGGCGGCAGGCTTACAGACAAGATTGGCTTTTACAAAATTCAATTGATTGCCCTGTTTGGTGGAGGTGTCATGTTCATTGTACTGGGCTACCTGGAATCATACTTTGCACTTTGTGCAGGAGCTTTTTCTCTCAGCTTAATCAACGAATCTTTCCGTCCGGCCAACTCCACCGCTATCGCTTATTATAGCCAACCGGAGAACCGCACAAGGTCTTATTCGCTCAACCGCCTTAGCATTAATCTTGGCTGGGCTTTTGGCGGAGCCATCGGCGGGTTTTTGGCTGGTCACAATTATCATTTATTGTTCTGGGTAGATGGTCTTACCAATATCTCTGCAGCCATCCTGCTGTTGTTTGTATTGCCCGTCCCCACCGGGTTAAAGGCATCGGTGGCGCAAAACAAAGAACTGTCTGCCACTGGTCTTTCGGCCTACAAAGACAAAGCTTATCTCTCGTTCATAGTATTGACAGTCATGTTTGCTTTCTGCTTCTTTCAGTTGTTCACCATATTGCCGGTCTATCTCAAAACGCAGCTTGGTTTGTCAGAGTTTTTGATTGGTGTTTTAATGGCTATAAACGGTCTGATCATCGCAGTTATGGAAATGATCCTTGTTTACACCCTCGAAGCCAAACAAAAGCCACTGGCCTTTATGCGCTTTGGTGTCTGGCTTGTGGGATTGTCCTATGCTGTGTTCAACATTTTGAGTGGACATTTTTGGCTTGCTTTGTTTTCAAGCATCATCATCACCATTGGTGAAATGTTTGCCATGCCTTTTATGAACAGCTATTGGATTGGCCGCAGCAGCGAACACAACCGCGGACAATACGCCGCACTCTACACCATGGCTTGGGGAACTGCACAGATTGCGGCACCATCCATTGGCGGGTTTGTTGCAGACAGGTATAGCTATCAAACCCTTTGGTGGCTTGTGTTTGGGGTTTCAATCATAGCAGGTTGGGGATATGGGAAACTGAAGCAATAAGCTATGATGTATGAACTATTAGGCATGAACTATTAACAAACTTAAACTCTAAACTTTAAACCCTCAACTCTAATCATAATCTTATATTTTTGCGGGGCTTTGGAATTAAGCAACCATTTCTTAAAAAAATAATCATCACCCAATACCATGCGACAAATTGCATTCAGAGAAGCCCTTAGAGAAGCCATGAGCGAGGAAATGAGAAAAGACGATAAAGTCTTTTTGATGGGGGAGGAGGTGGCCGAATACAATGGTGCCTATAAAGTGAGCCAGGGAATGCTGGCAGAATTTGGTCCCAAGAGAGTAATTGACACACCCATTGCCGAGCTTGGGTTCACCGCCATTGCAGTCGGTGCTGCGCAAAATGGTCTTCGGCCAATTGTCGAATACATGACCTGGAACTTTGCTGTATTGGCTCTTGACCAAATACTCAATACCGCCAGTAAAATGCTGGCCATGAGCGGCGGACAGGTAGGTTGCCCCATTGTTTTCCGGGGTGCAAACGGCAGCGCAGGCCAGTTGGGTGCGCAACACTCCACAGCTTTTGAGGCACTTTATGCAAACATTCCCGGCCTGAAAGTTATATCTGTTTCCAATCCTTACGATGCCAAAGGCTTGCTCAAAAGTGCCATCCGCGACAATGACCCGGTCGTGTTCATGGAAAGCGAAGTGATGTATGGAGAAAAAGGTGAAGTACCTGAGGAAGAATACATCATCCCGATAGGAAAGGCCGACATAAAAAGAGCGGGTAAAGACGTGACCATTGTATCGTTCAACAAAATGATGAAGGTCGCACTTGGTGCCGCCGAAGAACTGGCAAAAGAAGGCATAGAAGCCGAGGTCATTGACCTGAGAACGATCCGACCTCTGGACTGGTTTACCATATTGGAAAGTGTAAAGAAAACCAACCGCCTTGTGATTGTGGAAGAGCAGTGGCCTTTTGCCTCTGTCAGTTCCGAAATCACTTATCGCATTCAAAAAGAAGGGTTCGATTACCTCGATGCACCCATCCGCCGCATCACCAGTGCAGATGCACCCATGCACTACGCCCCCAACCTTGTGGAAGCATATCTACCTGATGTGCCACGCACAGTCAAGCTGGTGAAGGAAGTGATGTATTTGAAGAAATAAATCAAAAATTTATAGAACAATATTATCTAAATCAGAACAGCCATCCGAAAGATGGCTGTTCTGATTTAGTAACCTATGAGGCAATAATTCGCTGAGATTTGTCAAAGCGTTTCCTTCAACCATTTATAAAATTCCCTCTGCCAAACCATCGCATTTTGTGCTTTCAGCACCCAATGGTTTTCATCGGGCAGATACAACAATTTACTTTTGATGCCCCGCAATTGCGCTGCCTGAAAGGCTTGCAAACCCTGCTCTATCGGCACCCTGTAATCTTTGCCACCCTGTATAATCAGGATGGGTGTATTCCATTTTCCGACCAAGTCGCTGGGGCTAAACTGGGTGTAGGATTTCTGTGCGGCTTTGTTTTCTTTATCCCAATAGTAGCCACCATTTTCCCAATTGCTAAACCAGACTTCTTCGGTAGTGCCGCTCATGCTGCGCATGTCGAATACGCCATCATGCGCTATGAAAGTTTTGAAACGTTTATTGTGAATGCCGGCTAGATAAAACACAGAATAACCGCCATAGCTTGCTCCCACAGCACCTAAACGGGTTTTGTCAACAAAGGGTTCTTTGGCAGCATTGTCTATTGCCGACAGGTAATCCTTCATCACTTGTCCGCCCCAGTCTTTGCTAATGGCTTCGTTCCATTCGCGGCCATGACCATACATGCCCCGGCGGTTCGGAGCTACAACAATGTAGCCGTTGGCCGCCATCAATTGCAAATTCCACCTGAACGAATAAAACTGTGTGAGCGGCGATTGTGGTCCGCCCTGGCAATAGAGCAACGTAGGATACTTTTTAGTCGCATCAAAATTGGGGGGAAAAGCCATCCAGACCAGCATTTTTTTTCCATCGGTTGTTGTCACAAACCTCTTTTCAATTTTACCCATTACTATCTTGCTATAGGCATCGTCGTTAATGTGCGACAGTTGTTTCATTTTGCCGTTCGACAAATCAATGGCAAACAATTCTGCCGCATGGTTCATGTCTGTGCGGGTCGCAATCATGGTATTTCCAACCTGCCCAACTAGGCTTGCCACATCAAAGTCGCCTTTGGTAAGTTGCTTTATTTCAGGAAGTTTCATATTGCTGCCGGGAATGTCAACCACAAAAAGCTGCACAGTTCCATCAACCGGAGCATTGAAGTAAATACTTCTTCCATCGTTGCTCCATTTAAAACTTTCCACAGTGCCATCCCAGTTGGCGGTGAGGTTTATTTTTTTGTTGCCGGTGTTAATGTAAATGTCTTGCTTGTCTGCTTCGTAGCCATCCCGTTTCATGCTCAGCCAGGCAAGAATTCCTTTTGAGGAATAGGCTGGAGCCAGATCGTAGCCCATCATGCCGTCGGTCAGGTTGGTTGTTACTTCTGTTTTAGTATTGTAGCTATAAATGTCTGTGTTGGTGCTGAGAGCATAACCTGTTCCAAACTTTGGCTTGGTCACATAAACTATATTGCCTTCCGGCGACCAAATGAAATCTTCATCGCCGCCAAAAGGTTTTTGCGGACAATCGTATTGCTCGCCTTGCATAATATCTTTTCTTTCACCGGACTTTCCTACGGGTTCAAAAAAAACATGGCTGAATGCGCCATCCTCCCATTCGTCCCAGTGGCGGTAGCTTAACTGGTCGTATATCTGCGCGGTTGATTTAGACAATTCAGGGTAAAAATCTTTACCAAAAACATTTTTGATTTTCACATCATCTGCCAACACCATGTATTTTCCATCAGGAGAGATGCGGTCATTTTTTACATAGGCGTTACTGTCAGTTATTTCTTTTGCGTCTCCACCTTTTACCGGCACCAGGTATGTTTTCTTACTGCTTTTATTTGCATCCACATTGGGTATGGAAACCGTGAAAACAACGCCGGTACTGTCTTTGGTGATACCGCTTACATTGATCCTGCCCAGTTTCCAAAGCAGTTCCGGTGACATTACATTTTGCGCCTTTGCGCAAAAAAACACACTGATAAGGCACGAAAGAATTGCAGTCTTTTTCATTCAATTTATTTTTAGGGAAATTTTATTTACAAAGAAAAGGTTTTAATGTTTTCAATGTCATTTTTAAAGGGAAGGGGAGCATCCCAAATTTTCGCGTTATCAATAATTGCTAAATTTGGTAAACCAATACCCATTACTATGACAAAGCAAGAATTTTAGAAGCAGCCTC
>JAYTGA010000356.1:0-1525 GCA_043733905.1 Segetibacter sp. | reverse complement strand
CCACCGGTTGAATTTATTAATCCGTTTCCCATGTTAAACCAAAAAAATAAATGAAAAATTATACTTTTGATTGGACCGAATTTAAGGGGAGCTTACAATGGCAGAGGGCATTTAGTAAAAAAATATTATTCACTGCAAAGCGAATGTAACAACTGCCCGCTGAGAAACAGTTGCATCAGCGATAAAGCTAAAACAAAAAAAGTGCAGCACAGCATTTACAAAGCAGAACTGGAACGGGCCAAAGCAAGACAACAAACAGTGAGAGCAAAAGTGATGAAGCGAAAGCGCAGCAGCACAGTAGAGCCGGTGTGGGGAACGCTGATCAATTTTACCGGAATGAAAAGATTAAATGCAAGAGGCATACAAGCAGCCAACAAGATGCTGCTGATAGCAGCCACCGTTTATAATTTAAAAAAGTGGCTGAAGTTTACCGCACCCAAAACAAATATCAAAGCAATGGTGAAAACAAAAACAGAGGAATGTTTTGTTGTTATCAAAAATATTTTAGTGCAATTTATTTTAAGGCCAATACAGACAGGAAAGAATTTTTCCATCCATCCCTATGCTTTATGAAAAATTAAAAATAGCCCCGTTACAAAAGCTTCTAAATGCTTGTAAAGAGAAACTACAAATATGTTTTTTTGAAATTAAAGTTGTGCAACAGTGACCCCATGTTGTGCGTTCGTGCTTACTTTCGGTAAGATTGATTTGTTATTGATTTTTCAACCAAATTCATGAACTCGCCCATTTTACTAACATCTATCCATCGGGTAACTACAACTAAGTCATGCTCGTTATCAATAACAATATAATTACCACCAGCTCCATCTGCAAAATAAATTTCAGATGAAACATCTTTCCATTCTTTACTGGAATTAATCCACCACATATAACCGTAGTCTTTATTTGTAGATGAAGATTGATGTGCAGCTTTGACCCATTTTTCTGATATTAATTGCTGCGTTTTCCATTTCCCCTTTCTCAGGAACAGCAATCCAAATCTAGCTTGGTCTGAAGCACTAATAAAAATACCTCCACCATGGTGACCGCCACCACTTACCGATTGCATCATTATCCCGTCTATATTCACAAATGAGTTATCATACCCAAACCAACGCCAAGTTGTAGACGCACCAATGGAATCCATAATCTTTTCTTTGAGTATCATTGGAAGAGGTTTTCGCCAAACCTGCAATAAAGAGTAAGCCAGGATATTTACTCTAACATCATTGTAGGTAAAAACAGTACCTGGCTCGTTAAGCTTCCTGTTTTTCCAATCATCAATACTACCTTCTTCTGGTGGTCTGTCTGCCCAATCTGGCAGGTCGAATTGTGTTCCACTCCAATCAGAAGATTGAGTGAGTAAATTATCCCAAGTGATTTTTGAATTGTGTGGCCCTGTAAAAGTGCCGTCCCAAACGTAGGTATTTACTTTATCTGTAACGTTTTTTATGAGCCTTTCGTCAATGGCTAAGCCTGCAACAGTTGAAAGAAAGCTTTTGGTTACACTGTTGGTCATATCTAC
>JAYTGA010000355.1:0-2756 GCA_043733905.1 Segetibacter sp. | reverse complement strand
CTGCTGTTGGTGCAATTACGCTTACATCATTGGTGGGTGAGCTGGCAGTATAGCCTCCAGCGATATCACTAGCTGTAAGCCCCCAACAACTACTGCTGTACCCATAATTATTTTGAGGATTTGATACGCAATAGTTATGGTTAATAAGCGTGTGGTTTTTTGTTTGGATTGTATAATTGGCATAAGCATCAGACAGGCTATTTGGATTAATGCCTAAAAAAGAATAGTGCGAAAAAAATAAAGGGCCACCCTTATCAGGTCCAAGAGGCAGCTGGTAACCATAATAAGTATTACCGTTTACAAAGCCTGAAGTGCCCGCCCATCCACTGGTGTAAACTATCGGCGGAATGGAATGTGTTGAAGAGGAAGCCGCTAACACGTAGGTAACGAGACATTCATTCCACCCTTGTATCTTCACATTCATTGCCCATAAATTATTTTCGCTGTAATGCCAGTACATAACATTTTGACCGCCTTGCCTGAACCAATCCCATTCTACCCCGTTCCATAAAATATTAATGTCATTGCGCAATGCTGTTTCATCTGGATTGCTATCATTAAAATATTGCCTTGCTGTAAGCAGTCCCTGCATTAAATAGGATGTTTCCACGAGGTCTGCACCATTGTCTTTATCGCTAAATGGTACGATTGCTCCTGTAGCACCGTTTAACCAATGCGGAAAAGCTCCATGTACTTTTTGAGCAGTATTTTTTAGGAAGCCAACTATTTTTTGCATCTGGGCAAGGCCCTGGCTTTTAGTAATAAAATTTCTGTTGATACCTGCTACAATCGCCATAATACCAAAACCTGAACCACCCGTAGTAACTATATCGCCGGAACTATTGCGTTCTCTTGCCAGACCGCTAACCGGATGTCCAAAGTCAACAAAGTATTTCAAGGTTTGCTGTTGTATTTTATCCAACAACAGACTGTCACTGAGAACAGGAAATTTATTGGAAGAATCAATGGCTGTATTAAAATTGACAGACGTTCCGTTAACGAGAGTTTGTGAAAAAACCTGTGTTGTAAAACAAATATACACACAATGTGAATAGCCTAAATAGTGTATGATTTTTGTTGATGAACAGCATGCAATTTATACAAGGAAACAACCGACATCAAACCTACTTCACTACGCCAGATGATCAGGTAAGTGCTGACAATGCAGTAAGGCTCATGGATGCTTTTATTGATAAACTTGATTTGCAAAAATTGGGTTTCACCGGCACTGTTCATAAAAGTGAAGGCCGTCCGCCGTATGCACCTGGCGTGCTTTTAAAATTATACCTGTACGGCTATTTAAATAAAATCCGCAGCAGCCGCAAGCTGGAAAAAGAATGCAGCCGCAACATTGAGTTGCAGTGGCTGTTGCAGGGGCTGCAACCAAATTACCACACCATTGCCGACTTTCGCAAAGTGCATGCAGTGCCTTTACAATCCATGTTTAAACTGTACGTACTGTTTCTCAGTGATGCAGACCTTCTTGGCAAAGCAACCATTGGTATTGATGGCAGCAAGTTTAAAGCAGTCAACAGTAAAAAAAATAATTACAACCAAAAAAAGATTGACAAATACCGCCAGTTTATTGAAGACAAGGCTGCTAAATATTTACAGGAACTTGATGAACTGGATCAACAGGAGAACATTTCTTCCAATGATGAACTCCAGCTAAAAAAAGAAAAGATAGCACAGGGCCTTGCCAAACTAAAAGAACGCACCATTAAGTACGACACCCTTCAGCAACAACTCGATGCTACAACAGACAAACAAATCAGCACCAATGATCCGGACAGCCGCAGCATCCTTATAACCAAAAGCATTGTTGAAGTAGCCTACAATACACAGAATGCTGTAGACGATAAACACAACCTGATAGTACATACACAGGCAACCAACATCAATGATGGAAAGGCGTTGCACAAAGCAGCCACACAAGCCAAACAAAATTTACAATTACAAAAACAAGATTCCCTCATGGTGCTGGCAGATAAGGGTTATCATACCGGTGCTGAACTACTCGAATGCCAGCAGGAAAATATGATCACACATGTAGCCTATAAAGAACAGCCGTCTGTTAAACACATCGCCAACGAATTTTTAGCAGAAAGTTTTAAGTACGATAAACCAACAGACACCTACACTTGCCCTGCAGGTGCTGTACTAACATCACTGGGTACCTGGCACAATAAAAAAGGTGAAGCCAACGAAACCAGTTACCGCTTTAAAACATACCGTACCGATGCCTGCAAAACATGCCCTCTAAAAAAACAATGTACCAAACTTCCCAAACGCATTATACAACGAAGCGAATACCAGGATGCGGTTGACATCAACGACAACAACATTAAACAAAACCCACAGTATTACAAACGAAGACAAGCCATATGCGAACATCCTTTTGGCAGTATCAAACGGCATTGGGGTTACACGCATACTTTACTGAAAGGATTGCAAAAAGTAAATGGAGAAATGAACCTCATCATGTTTTGTTACAACTTTATGCGAACTAAAAATATACTTGGCTTTGAAAAAATGCTAGAGACAATCAAAAACTGGCAACCGGATTACACCAAAGTAATCTGTCTTTTAAAAACCGCCTTTATAAAAGCGATTTACAGACAAAATGAGCCGCAATATTTTTTGAACAATTGCTGCCTGGTATTTTTAAAGACGGCTTAAATCAAACGCTGGTAGCTTGTAGTGAAAACTTGAAGGGCAGTTTTTTGACGTTTTATAGTTTTCTCACAGTCTGACGA
>JAYTGA010000354.1:0-31274 GCA_043733905.1 Segetibacter sp. | reverse complement strand
TGGCTGAATCAATTTGTTTGATGCCGTCATCATTTCCGGCAACATAATTTATTGCTTGTGCTGATTGTTTGTCAAAATTTTCAAGTAGTTGCCAGAGTGTTGTTTTTGTGGAAATATTTACCTCGTTTGTTTTTGCAATCGCCTTCGGCAAATAATCCAATACATCGCTGATGCGGATGTTTTCCAGCTCAAGCCGGAATCTTTGTTCTGATAAAAACGAAGAAACAAACTCATTTGCAGGATGAAATAGCAACTCCGAAGCGGTGCCGGTTTGAATGATTTTTCCCTGGTTCATCAGGCAAATTTGATCGCCCATTTCAAAAGCCTCCTGCACATCGTGAGTCACCATAACCACTGTCTTAGTTTTCAGTTCGTCCAGTTGATTAAGTTCTTTCCTGACAGAAGTTCGGGTGATGGGATCTAATGCACCAAACGGTTCATCCATCAACAAAATGGGCGGATTGGCAGCCAATGCCCGTGCTAGTCCCACACGCTGCTGCTGTCCGCCGCTCAACTGATGCGGATATGAGTTGGCAACTGCTTGCGGCAGTTGAAGTTTCAGAAGCAACTCATGAATGCGGTTTTCAATTTTGTCTTTGCTCCATTTCAAAAGCGATGGTACGATTGCAATGTTTTCCGAAACCGTATAATGCGGAAACAGGCCATGATGCTGCAACACATAACCCATGCTGCGGCGAAGCATTTCTGGTTGCTGGCTTTTTATATCTTTTCCATTTACAAAAATTTCCCCGGAAGTGGCTTCTTCCAGCCGGTTAATCATCCTTAGCGTGGTTGTTTTGCCGCAGCCACTTGTGCCAAGCAGCACCAAAGTTTCACCTTCCGCCACTTCAATAGAAATGTTGTCAACGGCTTTTCCTGCTTTAAAAATTTTGGAAACGTTTTGAAGTTGGATCATGAAGCAGCTTTTAGGCCGTATAAAAATAAAACCCTTCACTTTAAAAGTGGGGAAAAACTTTGAAAGATATCTTTTACCAGGTTTATGTACGTGGCACATATTTTTAACCAATTGTAATTAATATTGTTTACCAAACAAATGGTGGAAAAAGCTAAATAGTAGCACTACCCTATAAACGTGTGACACAACGATGTTGAAAAAAGAACTCATTGTTGGCTAAAAAAACTAACCGCTTATGTAAAGAATTTAAACCCGTCTTATTGCGGCATTTTAAGATTGGCAAAAGAGTTTGTCCAAACAAAAATCGCTTCATCACTTTTATTTTTTTACATTTAATGATAAAACTCATTTTTTGATTCACCGCTCTACAATACAACTGCTCCGGTTTCCTTTCTCCTATTTTTTGATGCCGGTTTTTTGGTTTGCATTAAGCTTTGCCGAGGATATTAATGTGGGGAGGGCAATATTGGTTTTCGCCATTTTTCATATGCTCGTTTATCCTTCAAGCAATGGTTACAATAGTTATATGGACAGGGACGAGGGCAGCATTGGCGGCATTAAAAACCCGCTGCAACCAACCAGGCAATTGTTTGTTGCATCAATCATTATGGATGTGTTGGCGGTTGGGTTTTCATTTATTGTTTCACCATTATTTGCAACGTGTATCGGCATTTACATTTTGTTTTCAAGGCTGTATAGTTATCGGCCAATTCGTTTAAAACAGTATCCGTTAGCAGGTTATCTTACGGTGATTCTTAACCAAGGGTCACTCACTTTTTTTGCAGTTTATTATGCTTGCAATGAGAATTTGAACATCCATGTATCGTGGCTTGGCCTGATTGCGGCGGCATTTCTAATCGGGGGATTTTATCCTATTACACAGATTTATCAACACAAATCTGATGCTGCCGATCATGTAACAACGATTAGTATGATGCTGGGAAAAAGAGGAACATTTATTTTTTGCGCTATCATGTACACTATTGCCATTGGTGTGCTTTGGTTATATTACAGCGGCCACCAGCAATATAAGCCGTTTGTTGTCTTGCTAATCTTTTTTTTGCCGGTTGTCGTATATTTTTCCAAATGGTTTTTTCAGGTTTTGAAAAATGAAAATGCCGCAGATTTCCACCACACCATGACCATCAATTGGCTGGCAAGCACATGCACCAGTCTTGCTTTCATCACCATTATTTTTATTCAACATTTTGGCTAATATTATTTCCATAGGAACCGCAGTGCCACAGCATCGCCACAGGCAGAGCGACATTTTGCATTTCATGCAAAGGGCTTATAAATTGGATGAAACCGACTCCCGTAAGCTGGCCTTTTTATATCGCCAAAGCGAAATAGAAGACCGCTATTCTGTGTTGCCCGATTTTTCGCTGTCGCAAAATGAATGGGCTTTTATTTCTCCCGATGCTAAAAACCGTTCGCTGGATTGCAGGATGAAATTGTTTGATCAATATGCTCCAGGTCTTTCTGTGGAAAGCATTCACAACTGCATTGAGGGCTTTATTGAACCAAAACAAATCACCCACCTTATTACGGTAAGTTGCACCGGCATGAGTGCGCCTGGACTTGATTTGCAAATAGCGGAATTGCTTCAATTACCGGCTGATGTGTTCAGGACCTCGGTCAACTTTATGGGTTGCTACGCAGCCATTCATGCACTCAAAATAGCAAAAATGATTTGCGACAGCGAACCAAAGGCCAATGTGATAGTGGTTTGCACGGAGCTTTGCACACTCCATTTTCAGCAAAATTATTCGCTGGACAATGCAGCCAGCAGCTTGCTGTTTGGCGATGGCAGCGCAGCCGTATTGGTGTCTAATCATATTGTTTCAAAAAATGCGCTACGATTGAAAAGTTTCTACTCCGAAATTGCCACCAAAGGCAAAGAAGACATGAGCTGGCAGTTGAGTACCGAAGGTTTTTTGATGAAATTGAGTTCATACATTCCGCAACTGATAGAAGAAGACATTGCCGGATTGGTGGATCGGGCTTTGCAAAAAGGGAACATCACTATTGAGCAAATCAGCCATTGGTGTATTCATCCCGGTGGTAAAAAAATTGTAGAAGTTATACAGTCAAAACTGGGGCTTTCGTTAGATGATTTGTCCTGCTCCAGAAAGGTTTTAGCTGAATATGGCAACATGTCTTCGCCGACTATTTTGTTTGTTCTCAAAGAACTAATGAAACCCATGTCAAACCGATCGGCCAATGTGTTTGGAGTAGCTTTTGGTCCAGGCTTAACCATGGAAACTTTCATTGCAGAAAAGGTATGAAGTTTACCTACAGGTCATACCAAAAAGAACTACTCGACCGGGACGATATTCCATTTGAAGACATCCGGCAAAACATGAAGGAACTCAACTTCATCAACACCTGGCTGGGCGGTCACCGGATAACTATTGATGGGTTTAAAAAGCTGGCGAAAAATAAACAGTCAATAACCGTTTGCGAAATAGGCTGTGGTGGTGGCGACAATCTTTTGGCTATTGATAAATGGTGTCAAAAAAACAACATCCAAGTGTCATTGGTTGGTATAGATATGAAACCCGAATGCATCACATTTGCCGAAGGCAGAAAAGAATTTACTGGCTCTGTAAAATGGATAACGAGCGACTATAAGGAAGTTGATTTTCCTTCAAAACCAGATATTATTTTTTCCAGTTTATTTTGTCATCATTTTACTGATGATGAATTGGTTTTTCAATTCAAATGGATGAAAGAAAACAGTGCCGTTGGGTTTTTTATAAATGATTTGCAGCGGCATCCATTGGCTTATTATTCCATTAAAATATTGACAAACATTTTTTCCAAATCTTACCTTGTGAAGAACGATGCGCCGTTGAGTGTGAGGAGGGGATTTACGAAAAAGCAATTGGAAATACTTTTGACTAAAGCGGGGATCGGTCGAGTTGATTTGATGTGGAAATGGGCGTTTAGGTTTTTGGTAAGCGTAGAGTGCCTCACTCTTGAAGAGTGAGGCACTCTTTAAAAAAATGAACAACGATAAAACATACGATGTAGCCATTATCGGCGGTGGATTGGCGGGTCTTTCCATGGCCATTCAATGTGCGGCCAAAGGCATTTCTGTTGTGTTGTTTGAGAAAGAAAATTATCCGTTTCACAAAGTATGTGGTGAGTACATTAGCTTAGAAAGCAAACCTTTTTTAGAATCTCTTGGTTTGCCTTTTGCTGATTTGAATCTTACTGTTATCAATCAGTTGAAACTGTCGGATGGAAAGGGTAAAACGTATTCTTTTCCACTGCCTTTAGGCGGTTTTGGCATCAGTCGTTATTTCCTGGACGAGGCATTGTATAACATCGCCATCGGCAAGGGAGCCACCATATTGACCGAAACAAAAGCGACCAATGTTTCTTTTGAAAACGATGAATTTTTAGTGGATTCTTCTGCCGGTTTGTTAAAGGCAAAGGTGGTTGTTTCTGCTTACGGAAAAAGGAGTAATCTGGACATAAAATGGAACCGGTCATTTGCGAAGCAAAAAGCAAACAAACTCAATAATTATGTTGGCATAAAATACCACATTCGGCATGACCATCCGGCGAATGAAATTGTGTTGCACAACTTTTATAACGGCTACTGCGGCATGTCAAAAATTGAAGAAAACAAAAGCTGCCTTTGCTATCTGACCACTGCCGAAAATCTGAAAAAAAGCAACAACTCCATTACTCAAATGGAGAAGGATATTTTGTTTAAAAACCCACAGCTTAAAAAGATTTTTTCCACCGCTACTTTTCTCTACAAAGAGCCACTGGCAATATCTCAAATCAGCTTCACACAAAAATCACAGGTCGAAAATCATGTGCTGATGCTTGGTGATTCTGCGGGATTGATTACGCCGCTTTGCGGCAATGGAATGAGTATGGCTTTGCACTCTTCCAAACTTGCGTTTGAGGTAATTGAAAAGCATTTACGCAAGGAAATTTCAAGAAGTGAAATGGAGAAAAAATACAGCATGGATTGGAAGAGGCATTTTGCAAAACGATTGATGATTGGCCGCATGGTTCAGCAGGTGTTTGGCGGTGAACTTTCGACATCTCTTTTTTTGAAAACCATGAGCTTTTTTCCTGCCTTGGCAAAGAAAATAATTGCTGCTACTCACGGATCACCTTTTTGATTTTATTAGCGGGAAACCTTTGGTTGAACGCAACTAAGATTTAGTATCGAAACCTTTACTGCTCAATAAAACTTCCATTACATTTACTGGATCGAAAAGTATTGATTGTGCAATGACTAACTCTGTTTTTCTCCGCTCCTGGCAAGCCGAAGATGCCGCAGCTCTTGCCGCCATTTGCAACAGCAAAAAAATATGGATGAATGTGCGTGACCGCTTTCCCCATCCTTATACGGTCAAAGATGCCATTGAGTGGATCTCTTTTACCCTATCGCAAAAGCCATTGCAAAACTTTGCTATTCTATACAAAGGTGAAGTAACTGGCAGCATAGGCATTACACTCAAAGATGACATTTACCGGAAAACAATCGACATCGGTTATTTCGTTGGCGAAGCATTTTTGGGGAAAGGCATTGCCACCACCGCCGTGGCGCATTTGTTGAAATATATCAGCCAGCAGTTTGATGTTATACGCATTTACGCCGAGGTGTTTGAACACAACAAAGCCTCTATGAAAGTGTTGGAAAAGAATGGTTTTCATCTTGAAAGTATCCGTAGGAAAGCTGTGATTAAAAACAATGTGGTAATGGATGATTGTGTGTGGGTGAAAATTGAGAATGGGTAAGGGTGAATAAACTCAAGTTGTTCATTTTCAGGAGAAAACCATTGTATAATTTTATAAAAAAACTTCTATGCAGCCAATTGAAACCTTTGCAATATTTGATGGCAATGGAAAAATGACCATTGAAAACATTCCTTTTCTAAAAAATAAAAAAGTAAAATTTATCCTACGATTGGATGATGAAGAGGAACAAAACTTCTCTAAATTATCCGCTCATAGTCCTTCTTCCGGTTATTCGGATGATGATTGATTAAAGAGTAACAACCTTCATCTCGTCCATTTTTCATTCTAACTTCGCATCATGCCTTTTCAACTTGCATCTTCCTATCAGCCCGCAGGCGACCAGCCGTCGGCTATTGAACAACTGACGAATGGTATTTTGCAGGGCGAACGATACCAGACATTGCTCGGGGTAACCGGCAGCGGAAAGACATTTACAATGGCCAATGTCATTCAAAATGTGCAGCGACCAACACTTGTGCTTACACACAACAAAACCCTGGTGGCGCAGTTGTATGGGGAGTTTAAACAGTTTTTCCCCGACAATGCTGTGGGGTATTTTGTGAGCTACTACGACTATTATCAGCCCGAGGCATACATGCCCGTAAGCGATACTTACATTGAAAAAGACCTGAGCATTAATGAAGAACTGGACAAGTTGCGGTTGCAGGCGACATCGCAATTACTGACCGGCAGGCGAGACATTATAGTGGTGGCATCGGTCAGTTGCATTTACGGTATGGGCAATCCTGCCGAATTTGAGAACGGCATTGTCCGCATTCGCGAAGGGCAGATTATTTCCCGGCAGGGCTTCCTTCATGCTCTTGTCAATGGCTTGTACAATCGCACACAGGGCGACTTTGCCCGTGGTAGTTTCCGGGTAAAAGGTGACACAGTTGACATCAACCTTCCTTATCTTGACCACGGCTATCGCATCACTTTTTTTGGTGACGAAATAGAAAGCATTGAAACACTTGAACTCTCCACAGGCAAGCGCATCAGCCGACTACCCGATGCAGCCATCTTTCCCGCCAACCTCTATCTGGCACCCAAAGACCAAATGCAAAGTGTTCTCTACGAAATCCAGGACGAAATGGCGGCACAAGTTGAATATTACAAAGCTTCAGGTAAGTTTATAGAGGCGCAACGTATTAGTGAGCGGGTCAATTATGACCTGGAAATGATTCGTGAGTTAGGCTATTGCAACGGGGTAGAAAACTATTCGCGATTTTTTGACCGTCGCAAGCCGGGTACCCGTCCTTTCTGCCTGCTTGACTATTTCCCTAAAGACTACCTGTGTATGCTTGACGAAAGTCACCAGACAGTGCCTCAGGTGGCAGGCATGTATGGCGGCGACCGCAGCCGTAAGTTGGTGCTGGTGGACTATGGTTTCCGACTGCCAAGTGCATTAGACAACCGTCCGCTCAATTTTCATGAGTTTGAAGATTTGCTCAATCAAACAGTGTTTGTAAGTGCCACACCGGGTGATTATGAGTTGGAGAAAACGGGCGGTGTGGTGGTCGAACAGGTGGTTCGCCCTACTGGACTTTTAGACCCGCCGATAGAAGTTCGTCCAAGCATTAACCAGATAGATGATTTGCTGGATGAGATAGACAAACGGGTGACAAAAGGTGACCGTGTACTGGTCACCACGCTAACCAAGCGAATGGCCGAAGAGATGGACAAATACCTGGGTCGCATCAATATCAAAAGCAAGTACATTCACAGCGAAGTGGACACATTGGAGCGCATAGAAATCCTGCGGCAACTTCGCTTAGGTACCATAGATGTGTTGGTGGGTGTCAATCTATTAAGGGAAGGACTCGACTTGCCGGAAGTGTCGCTGGTGGCCATTTTGGATGCAGATAAAGAAGGTTTTTTGCGAAATGAAAAAAGCCTGACACAGACTGCCGGACGTGCTGCAAGAAACGTGGATGGCCTCGTCATTTTCTATGCAGATAAAATGACCGAAAGCATGCAGCGAACAATTGATGAAACCACCCGTAGGCGTGAAAAACAAATTGCCTACAACATAGAACACGGCATTACCCCGACCACCATTATCAAATCCATAGAACAGATCATGAAACAAACGTCTGTGCTTGATATAAAAGGAGACCTTCCTGATCCATATGCCACAGACGAAAACGGAGAACTAACAAACGTGGCTGCCGATTCAGGGGCAGAGTACAAAACAATTCCCAAGATGGAAAAAAGCATCAGCCAGGTAAAACGATTGATGGAAAAAGCCGCCAAAGACCTCGACTTTATAGAGGCCGCCAGGCTGCGGGACGAAATGTTTAAAATGCAAAAAGAGTTGGGGGAAATGAAGGTATAGATACAACCATTCTTTAGCGATCTATTTCTTCCCTTTCCTGATCAATTCATAAGACTCATCAACGAACTGTTGCAGTTGCCTGGTGGAAAGAATGCCATCTACAATGATTGTGTTCCAATATTTTTTGTTCATGTGGTAGCCGGGCAAAATATTTTGCGGATAAATTTCCCGAAGTTCTATGGCGTTTTCGGGATCGCACTTCACATTGAACTGAAGAGGGTGACTGTCTAAACCAACCAGTAAAAACATTTTCCCTTTCGTCTTAAACACTAAAGTGTCCGGTCCAAATGGAAATGATTCTTCAGCTTCCCCTTTGGCGATGCAGTAGTTGCGGAGTTGTTCGATATTCATTTTGAAAAGAATTTCTGCATTGTTTAAATACTAAATCTAAGTACTGAATACTTTTGAACTCACCAGTTATTCATGTGTTCCTTCACGATTCGTTCATATTCTGTCGCTGATTTGTGTTCCCACTCAGGATTATATTTTACAAACCAACTCAGCCAAAGTGTTCGTGACAATCTCATAAAATAGGGTTGAAGGGCAATGAGTGTAAACCCGTTAAAACTCAGCCAGTACCAGATACTGTTGTCGTATAGCGAGAAGCCCAGCAACACCCACCAGGCCACAAAACTCGCCACGCTATAAGCGACAGTAAGCGCATAACTCACATAACTTGTTCCATAATAAAATCCAACTTCAATCTCTGTAAGCTGACCGCAGGCAGGGCATTTTTCGTGCATCTTCAGGTTGTTTTTGAAATCATAAGGGTTTTGTGTCACAAATATTTTTCCTTCTCTACACCGCGGACACCGGTTGGTCAATACCGTCCACAAATACCAGGGTTTACTATTGCTCATTTTATTTGTTTGTAGAATAATCCTACACTTTCAGGCGGATAATGTTTTGTAGTTCTTTGGCCTGCACCACACCTGATTGCCGCCAAAGTATTTGCCCTTTTTTATACAAGATCAAAGTCGGCACACCACTCACATTCAGAGAACCTGCAAGGTTGGCATTTTTATCAACATCAATCTTTAAAATCCGGATGCTATCACCCACCAGTTTTCTTAACTCTTCCAAAATAGGTTTCATCATCTTGCAGGGGCCGCACCATTCTGCATGAAAGTCAACCAGTACGGGCTTTTCACCTTTTATGATGTCGGAAAATGATTCTTTCATCTCACTCATAAAATGTCGTTTTATTTCCAACAAAACCTGCAATGACCATACCCCCTGCAAAATGACACATTATTTGCAACGCGGTTTATTTCTCAAAAAAATATTGAAAGTATATTTGTACAAAATAAGGGTATGACTATTACTGCAATCCGGCAAAGGTTGGTCAACTATATGAATGTGGCTGACGATAAAAAGTTAAAAGCCATCTATGCACTTGTGGAAGATGAAATTGAGCAGGACGAAATCGAATATTCTGATGAATTTAAAAAGGAGTTAGACCGGCGGTTCGAGTATTATAAAAATGGCGGCAAAATGATTAGTGCAAGTGAGGCTGATAAAAGAATCAGTAACATTTTAGCTGTATAGTTAACAAGGGGTGGAAAAAGCTCCTTAATGGTAAGCAGTAGAAGGGAGTGACACAACAATGCTCAATAAAAGACTTCTGCTCGTGAATAAAGCACAAACTTTGAATCACTCATAGCTCATAGTTTATAGCTCATAGTTTATAGCTCATAGTTCACAACTCCCCCACAATCACCTCCATCTTCACACTGCGGCTCCCTTTTATGAGAATGTAACTATTTGCAAACCCTTGCTGCGCCGCCCATTTGGCTGCTTTGACTGAATTGTCAAAGTACAAAAACCCGTGTTTTACTTTAGCGAAATCGCCTCCTACCAGCACAACCTGCTGCCAGTTATATTGGTTGATTAACGCAACAATGGCCTCATGTTCGGCCAGGCTGTCTTCGCCCATTTCCATCATGCCGCCCAGCATCAGAATTTTGTTTGCAGAGGCGATGTGAGCCATGTTTTCAATCGCCACTTTCATGCTGCTTGGGTTGGCATTGTAGGCATCCAGGATAATGTGGTTGCTGCCCTTCACCAGCATTTGGCTGCGGCTGTTGTCCGGTGTGTAAGCCTCTATGGCAGTTGCAATCTTCTTCACAGGCACATGAAAATGATGACCGATTGATACGGCGCACAACACATTGGGCAAGTTGTAATCCCCCACTAATTGAGTGTTGATGACAATATCTTCGCTTGTCCATTCTACTTTCAGAAAGGTATTAGCATGTAAGGATTTTCCCGCAACATCAGCGTTGGTGGTGCCATACGTCAATATTTTTTCAATGCCGCTGCTCATGGTGTGCAGGTAGTCGTAATCGCTGAAAATGATGGCCGTACCGTTGTGCTGGCGCAAATAATCAAACAGTTCGCCTTTACCTTTTCGCACACCTTCCACACCGCCAAAGCCCTCCAGGTGCGCCTTGCCGCAATTCGTAATGATGCCATGTGTGGGCTGTGCATACATGCAGTAGCCCGCTATTTCCTTCTGATGATTGGCACCCATTTCAATCACGGCCATTTCCGCATCATCTTTTATTTTCAAAATGGTCAGCGGCACACCGATGTGATTGTTCAGGTTGCCCTCCGTAGTGTAAGTCGCATATTGCGAACCCAGTACCACATTCACCAGTTCCTTGGTCGTAGTTTTGCCGTTGCTACCGGTGATGGCGATGAAGGGAATATTGAACGTTTCCCGGTGATGTCTGGCCAGCATTTGCAAGGTCTCCAGCACATTCTCTACTTTGATGATGCGGTCATTGTTTTCATCCATCGCCTCGTCCACAATGGCATAGGCCGCCCCACTGTCAAGAGCCTTTTGTGCAAACGCATTGCCATTAAAATTTGGCCCCGAAATCGCAAAAAACAGGTCGCCGGGTAGCAGTTTTCTTGTGTCCGTTTGCACAGACGGGTGCTGGCGATAGAGTTGGTAAAGTTGTTCAGTAGTCAAAGGGCAAATATTTAGAAATGTAAAGGTAGGGGGTGGGTGAATGAAATTATTATAGACGTCCTTGTCAACAAAACTCAACTAAAGAAGCAGTTTTATGGCAAGCATAAATTAACTCAATTTTTTGGCTAAAACCAGCCATGTTTCTTAAAAATCCTGAGCATAATAATTGGAATGGCAATCATAAAAAACATGGCAATATAGAATCCGTACTTATGGTGAGCAATGGGGATGATGGAGAAGTTCATTCCAAATATGCCGCCAATGACAGTGGCGGGTGCCAGCAGGCAGGTCACTATTGCCATCACCTTCATGGCCTCGTTCATTTTCAGGTTTACCTGGCTAATGTATAAATCCTGCAGGCTGCTGAGAATGTCGCGGCAGTTTTCGACCATGTCATTGGCCTGCACAATGTGGTCCAGCACATCTTTAAAATATTTGTTTATCTGGTCGTCCATCAGGTTTGTTTCGCTTCTGATCAGCGAGCTGACAAGGTCTCTGACCGGGGTCACGTTTCGTTTCAGCACAATCAGTTCTTTTTTCAACGCATTCAGTTGTGCCAGTGTTTTTTTTGTGCTGTTGTGAATGATCTCTTCTTCCAACCCCTCTACTTTGTCTGCCAGTTTTTCTATCACAACAAAGTAATGATCCACAATAATGTCTATCAGGCTATAACACAGGTAGTCTGCTTTACGCTGTCGCAGCTTGCTGCCACCCAATTTCAGTTTGTCCCTCATCATGTCAAACACATCCCTGTCGGCATCTTCCTGGAAGGTAATGACAAAGTTTTTACCCAACACAATGCTAATCTGCTCCTGTTCAACTGCGCATTTATGATCATTCCAGTAGAGCATGTTGAGAAGGCAAAACAAGACACCTTCTATCTCATCTACCTTTGGCCGCTGGCCTGAGCTTATGATGTCTTCCACCAACAACGGGTGAATGTGAAATGTGCTAGAAACCAACTCCACATCCGCTTTGGAAATGCCGTCAAGATTTAGCCATACAGTCTTTCCGTTGTCTTTGAAAGGCAAGGCTTCTTTGGCCGACTTTAGCTTGCAATGTTCAACGGCTGTGGCATCATAGCTATAGACGTACAAATGGCTTTGCACACTGGTTTTGTCTTGCAACTGAACTGCAGGATTGTAGTTGAAAATTTCTTTTGTACGGGTTGTATTAAAAAGCGGAACGCCTAACTGTTTAAGTATTTTTTTGGCTTGCATGAAAATAAAGGTATGGATGCTTTGGGAAAAGTAAGGAAGCCTTTTAAAAACCTTTGTTTACAATGGTTTCTATCGTTTTCGGGTAATGTTCATACTCCAACTGATGAATTCTCTGTGCAAGACTATCGGCTGTGTCATCGGCCACCACGGGGCATTTTGCCTGGAAAATGACATCGCCGTTGTCATAGTGTTCATCCACAAAGTGAATGGTAATGCCGGTTTCTTTTTCGCCAGCGGCAATAATCGCTTCGTGGACTTTGCTGCCATACATGCCTTTACCACCATGTTTTGGCAACAATGCCGGGTGAATGTTGATTATTCTGCCCCGGTAAGCATTGATTAATTTTTGCGGAATTTTCCAGAGAAAACCTGCCAATACTATCCATGAAATATGAGCGTTTACAAGTTCGTCCACATAAGCATTGCCTCTGAAAAACGGCTCTTTCTCAATCAAAAGCACTGGTAAATTGTGTGCCTCAGCCACTTTTAATACACCGGCATCGGGCTTGTTGCAGGCAATGAGTGAAACAGCAATGTTTTTGTGCGTTTTAAAATGTTCAGCAATGTTTGCCGCATTTGTTCCTTTGCCTGAAGCAAAAATTGCGATTATTATTTTTTTTTGGTAAACACTTAAATCCGGATTTGTGTTAATCATGAAGTAAAGTTGCCTCAAAAGATTTACAGCAAAAAATTGTTTAACAATAGAGATTTTTTAAACCAAAATTCCCTTACAAAATAATGACAATCGAAAATCATTGTTTGGAAAAATTGCCCGAAAGCCGCTGTGGATAAGGAAAATTTTTTTTTAACGATGTTGATAAAATGTCAACATCGTGAAGTATTTTTGCACCCGTTCCTGGAAATTTTTCCACATCAAAGCACATCTATCTTGTGTAATATGATTCAGAATAGACCTATACCAAAAAATATCATTGCCTTAGTTTTCTTTATTTTCTGTTTATTATCTAATAATAGTTTTGCTCAAAACGGGCAGGCGCTCTTTTCGCAAAATTGTGCTTCGTGTCATGCTGTTCATAAAGATCTGACTGGCCCGGCATTGGCTGGTGTTGAAGACAGGTGGACAGATAAGAAAAAACTTCATGCCTGGATTCATAATAACCAGGCATTTCTAAAGACAGGAGATAAGTATGCAAATGACCTGTATGTAAAATACAACAAGACTGCCATGAACCTGTTTCCTAATCTGAGCGATCAGGAAATAGATGCTATTCTTGCTTACATTAAAACAGTTCCCGATCCTAAATCAGATACAGGTGCAGGTGCTGCAACTTCAGCCTCTGGCGAAGAATCAGGCGATAATACTTTACTCTTTGGCATTCTTACTCTAATTCTCGGCGTGGTTGCACTCATTCTATTGCAAGTTAACAGTAACCTGAAAAAGCTTACAGATGAGAAAGATGGCCAGCCTTCACTGGAACCCGTTCCTTTCTGGAGAAATAAGACTTACATCGCCATTGTTGCAGTCGTTTTGTTTTGTGCAGGTGGCTACATGACCGTTTCCGGAGCCATCGGTTTAGGGCGTTCCAAAAATTATCTTCCCGAACAGCCCATTTATTATTCTCATAAAGTTCACGCAGGCACTAACCAGATCAGTTGCCTGTATTGCCACGGAGGTGCACAAGACAGCAAACATGCCAACATACCTTCAGTCAATGTTTGTATGAATTGCCACATGGCTATTAATGAATATGCTGGAAAAGATAAATTGTTTAAAGAAGATGGAACCGAGGTGAATGGGACACATGAAATACAGCTATTGTACAAATATGCGGGTTATGACCCAAAAGTTTCAAAAATCTGGAATGCATCAAAAGCAACCCCGATTAAATGGGCAAGGGTTCACAATCTTCCCGACCACGTTTATTTCAATCACTCACAACACGTAAAGGCAGGAAAAGTACAGTGTCAGACTTGCCACGGCGAAGTACAGAAAATGAACGTTGCTTACCAATATGCTGACTTGAGTATGGGTTGGTGTGTGAATTGTCACAGAAATTCACAGGTTCAGTTCAAAGACAATGGTTTCTATAGCATTTACCAAAAATTCCATGATGAGCTAAAAAGTGGAAAACTAGACAGCACAAAAGGAATTACCGTTGAAAAAATCGGTGGAACAGAATGTGCAAAATGTCACTATTAAATTTAATGTGAAAATTTGAAAATGAAACAATTTGAAAATTATTCTTCATTTTAATTTCGTTTTTCAGGTTTTAGATTTTCACATTTTCACATTTTCAAATTGTCGAATTACTAAAATATGAGCAAAAAATATTGGCAAAGTTTTGGGGACTTCAATAAATCCACTGCTTACCAGGCTGTTGTTGCAGATGAGTTTCAGGAAGATTTACCTGTTGAAGGTGATGACATGGGTTTTCTTGAAGTGAAAACACCCCGGAGGGATTTTTTAAAATACCTTGGTTTTAGTACCGCTGCCGCTGCTGTTGCAGCCAGTTGTGAAATGCCCATTAAGAAAGCTATTCCTTTTGCTAACAAGCCAGAAGATATTATTCCCGGTGTTGCCAATTATTATGCTACTACTTATGTTCAAGATGGCGATGCCATTAGCGCAATTGCGAAAGTAAGAGATGGCCGCCCCATTAAAATTGAAGGAAACGAACTCTCTCCTGTCACCATGGGTGGAACCTCTGCCCGGATGCAGGCTTCGGTTCTTGATTTATACGATACGAGCCGTTTGCCTTACCCAATGTCTGCCGGCAAAGAAGTCAGTACGTTTGAGGCTTTGGACAAAATGATAGATGCGGATTTCAAAGTAGTTTCCGGTTCTGTGGTTTTGCTGACAAGTTCTGTCACTTCTCCTACGACCAAAATGGTGATTGCGCAGTTTCTTGCCAAATATCCCGGCAGCCGTCACGTTCAGTACGATGCGGTTAGTTTCAGCGGTCAATTGCTGGCAAACGAAGCTGTTTACAGCAAAAGAGCCATTCCTTCATGGAATTTTGAAGCAGCAAAAGTTATCGTGGGTATCAACTCCGATTTTCTTGCTTCAGGCATCAGCACAGTGGAGTTCAACAGACAATATGCAGCTGGGAGAAGGATAGACGAGAAAAATCCTGTCATGAGCCGTCACATTCAGTTTGAAAGCCTCATGAGCATGACCGGTGCAAATGCCGATGAAAGGTTTCACCACCGTCCATCAGAAACCGGTGCGGTTGTCTTGGCTTTGTATGCTGCTTTGGGTGGTTCTGTCACGGCTCCAACACTTGATGCAAAACTTCAGGCTGCTGTTCAAAAGACTGCTTCAGAGTTAAAACAAAACAGTGGCAAAGCCATTGTGGTTTGCGGAAGCAATGATATGAACATTCAGATTCTTGTTAACGGTATCAATGAATTGATTGGTGCAAATGGCTCAACAATAGACTGGTCATCCAGCTACAATACACGCCAGGGCATTGATGCAGACATGTCAACCTTAGTCAAAGAAATGAATGCAGGTTCCGTGGGTGCATTGTTCATTCACGATGCAAATCCTGTTTATAATTATGGGGATAGCAAGGCATTTGCCGAAGGCTTAAATAAAGTAAAACTGTCTGTTTCTTTCAATCAAAAACTGGATGAAACAGGTAGCCTTTGCAAATACGCCGTTCCTGACCACCACTACCTCGAAAGCTGGGGCGATGCAGAAACGAAAACGGGTCATATTTCTCTCATTCAACCGACCATCAACCCATTGTTCAAAACCCGCCAGTGGCAGGATAGCCTGTTGAAATGGAGCGGTGGAACAAGCGATTATTTCTCTTTGGTAAAACAATACTGGATGGGGAAACTGGGCAGTGAGCCAGCTTGGGACAAAGCTTTGCAGGATGGTGTTATCGGGGGCAAAGTTGCTTCAGCAGCTCCTGCTTCTGACTCTGTTGTTTCCAAAGCAATAGCAGTCATCAACACATCAGGTTCTGGAAAAGCCAGCTTTAACGGTGCAGGCATTGGTGGTGCAGCTTCTGCTGTTGCTGCTTTGGTTGCCAAAAAGAGTGATACAGAAGTGGTTCTTTACCAAAAAGTAACAATAGGAAACGGTAACCAGGCCAACAATCCCTGGTTGCAGGAAACACCTGACCCAATCTCTAAAGCAACGTGGGACAACTATGCAATCATTTCCCCGGCACTTGCAAAAAGCCTTTTTAAAATAGACCTTGAAAAGAAAGGTGATACAGATGACTACGAAGTTCACCCGGAAAAGCAGGTGGTGAAAATAGCTGTGGGTGCAAACACACTTGAACTGCCGATTATCATTGTGCCGGGAACTAACCCGAACACAATCGGAATTGCACTAGGATATGGCAGGGGAGTAGATGCTGCCAAAAATCCGGATGACAAAAGCGAAGCACTGCAAAAGGCTCAGTTGCACATCGGAAAAGCAGCCGCAGGAACAGGTAAAAATGCTTATCCGCTGGTTACTTTTAACGGAACAACAAGAGACTATTTCATTGCATCAGCAACTGTTTCAGATGCAGGATACAGATATAAAGTTGCCCAAAACCAGACACACCAGACCTACGAAGACCGCAAGGACGTAATGCTGGAAACCACTTTGGCAACTTTGAAGAAAGAGCCAAAAATATTTGAAGAAAGAAGAGAAGATTTGGTGAAAGATTTCGCCCCTAAAACAGGTGATTTTGTAAAGGAAGCCACCTTATATCCTGTGTTTCCAAAACCGGGTATAAAATGGGGAATGAGCATTGACCTGAACACCTGCACGGGTTGTAATGCCTGTGTGGTGGCTTGTACTGCTGAAAATAACGTGGCGGTAGTTGGCAAGACGGAAGTGGCAAGGGCACACGACATGCACTGGCTTCGAATTGACCGTTATTTCAGCGGCAACCTTGACAACCCGACTGTCATTTTTCAACCGATGCTTTGCCAGCACTGCGACAATGCCCCTTGCGAAAACGTATGCCCGGTGTCTGCAACCAACCACAGTAGCGAAGGGTTAAACCAAATGATTTATAACCGTTGTATTGGTACAAGATATTGCGCCAACAACTGTCCTTATAAAGTGCGCCGTTTCAACTGGGCCGATTATATGGGAGCTGATAGTTTCCCTAACAACCAGGTGGGCGAAGTAACTGATGCATCAATGATGATGAACGATGACCTTACAAGAATGGTTCTCAATCCCGATGTGACTGTTCGCAGTCGTGGTGTGATTGAAAAATGCTCTTTCTGTGTGCAGCGTTTGCAGGAAGGAAAATTGAAAGCGAAAAAAGAAAGCCGTCCGCTGAAATCTGGTGAGAATGGTGAGTATGATGTGAAAACAGCTTGCCAGCAGGCTTGTCCTACCAATGCAATTGTGTTTGGAAATGTGAATGATAAGAAAAGCACCATTTCACTGGAACGTGCCGACAACCAGGAACGTTTATTCTATTCACTGGAAATGATTCACACTTTGCCAAATGTAAACTACCTGGCTAAAGTAAGAAACAGGGAAGAAGTAATGGTAGCGAAAGAAGAGAAAGCAGAAAAAGAAAAGCAACCGGCATAAAGCCAAGAGGCAAATAAAGTGGTGTCGTTCTCTGAATGAATTGGGACAAAAGCAAAACGTGGAAAAAGCTCAATAGAATTACTAAATTCTAAACGGAGCGTCGCCAATGAAGCCAAATCAGGGAACTAAAGCCGGTGCAAAAAGAATAAAATTATTTGACTTCCGTTCCGTTTTACGGAGCGAAAAGTAAACTGAAAATAAGATGCATTTAAAGTACGAATCGCAAATCAGGGAACCGTTGGTGGATGGTAACAAAAATTATCACCAGATAACAGCAGACATCATCCGCCCAATCGAGATGAAGCCATCGAAATTGTGGTACATCGGCTTCTACGTTTCTGTAGCACTGTTACTTTTTGGCGTTTACAGCGTTTACAGGGAGGTGACTTATGGTATCGGCCAATGGAATCTTAATAAAACTGTTGGATGGGGTTGGGACATTACAAACTTCGTTTGGTGGGTAGGTATCGGTCACGCCGGAACGTTGATTTCTGCCATCCTTTTGTTGTTCAGGCAGGGCTGGCGGACAGGTGTAAACCGTGCTGCAGAAGCGATGACGATTTTTGCGGTTATGTGCGCCGGGCAGTTCCCAATATTTCACATGGGTCGTGTCTGGATGGCGTTTTTCGTATTGCCTTATGCCAACTCAAGAGGTGCTTTGTGGCCTAACTTCAGTTCACCACTTCTTTGGGACGTATTTGCAATTTCGACTTATTTCACCGTATCGTTGCTCTTTTGGTACTCAGGTTTAATACCGGATTTGGCGACTGTGAGGGATAGGGCAAAAACCAAACTTCGTAAAATGTTGTATGGTATTGCTTCTTTTGGCTGGACGGGCAGCACAAAACACTGGCAACGTCACGAAGCATTGTCGCTTGTGCTTGCAGGTTTGAGTACACCGCTTGTGTTGTCTGTACACACCATTGTATCATTTGACTTTGCCACATCTGTCATTCCCGGCTGGCACACTACCATCTTTCCTCCTTACTTCGTAGCAGGTGCTATCTTCTCCGGTTTTGCGATGGTGCAGAGCTTGTTGATTGTTGTAAGAAAAGTATTGTTCCTTGAAGAATACATTACCATAGGCCACATTGAAGCGATGAATAAAGTAATCGTTTTGACGGGGTCAATTGTTGGTTGTGCATATTTAACAGAGTTGTTCATGGGCTGGTATAGCATGAACGAATATGAAAGTTATGCCTTCTTTTACAGTCGTGCCAATTTGCTAAGTCCTTATGGTTGGAGCTATTGGGGAATGATGTTCTGTAACGTGGTTTCGCCACAGGTATTCTGGTTTAGAAAATTAAGGAGAAATGTACAGTTCACCTTCTTTATGAGTGTAATTGTAAACATCGGTATGTGGTTCGAACGTTTTGTAATCATTGTGACTTCGCTGTACCGCGATTACCTGCCAAGTAGTTGGAGTTATTATTACAGCCCGACAATTTGGGAAATCGGTTTCTACATGGGAACTTTCGGATTGTTCTTTACCTGCTTCTTCCTTTTTGCAAAATATTTCCCGACCATTGCGGTTGCTGAGATTAAATATGTGTTGAAGACAAGCGGTGAAAACTATAAAGATAAAATGGACACTGTGGAAACACAGCATGTGGAAGAGTTTGTGCATGAATACGCACATTAGTAAGCAGATTAATTGGTTAATAAGTTTATTTGTTAATTGGATTTATTAGTGATGGAATTTTTATTTGGAATTTGAAATAAAAAATCATGGCGTTAAAAAAATTTGTTGTTGGCTGTTTTGACGATGAAGCGGTTTTGTTTCCTGCGGTCAAAAAAATGCGGAATGCAGGCTATAAAATCCAGGATGTTTATACACCGTTTGCCGTTCATGGTCTTGACCACGCACTGGGAATGAGGGAAACAAGCCTTCATACTGCAGGATTCATCTATGGTATTACTGGTACAACGACCGCACTCAGTTGTATGAGTTGGATTTTCACCAAAGACTGGCCACTGAACATCGGTGGCAAGCCTAATTTACCTTTACCGGCTTTCATTCCAATTACTTTTGAGCTAACGGTTTTATTTGCCGCTGTTGGAATGGTGCTGACTTTTTGTTACCTGTGCCAGTTGGCTCCTTTTGTTCGCAAACATCATTTTCATCCACGGGCTACTGATGATTATTTTGTGATGGTGATAGAATGTACCGAGAGAACAAATGTGGAAGACCTGAAAGGGTTCATGAAAAGTGCAGGAGCTTTAGAGGTGAACCAACAGGTGGCCGAAGATGGCTGGTGGTTTGGCCGCTATGACAAAGAACCTAAATTATATGCTGAAGAGAATGTTGCTTTAGGATAAATCGAACAGAAGAATATCAAAACATGAAAAAATTTATAGTAATATCGGTTTTAGTTTTATCTGCTGTTTTTGTCATTAGTTGTGACGACAGAAGCAAACCCGGTAAGATTTACATGCCGGATATGGCCTACAGCCGTGCTTATGAAACTTATGCAGACCACAGCAACCTGGATAAGAAGGGAATCAGTTACAATAATCAACCCGTTGCAGGAACTGTGATGCGAGGTGAAGAAATGCCTTATCATCTGCTGAACGACAGTGCAGGCTATGCACAAAGCAATTCGTTTGTGAATCCCTTGCCCAAAATGACTGAAGCAGAGGCGACTGAAACTGAAAGACAATACCTCATTAACTGCGCCATTTGTCACGGACCGAAGTTGGATGGTAATGGTCCGCTGTATAAAGGTGGTGCCGGACCTTATCCTGCCAAACCTGCAACATTGGTAGGAGATGCGACCATAGAAGCCAAAGGTGAAGGTGATTATTATCATGTGATGACTTATGGCAAAAACCTGATGGGCAGTTATGCCGGGCAACTGTCAAGAAAGCAACGCTGGATGATAGCGCAATACATAAAGACGAAGCAACTGGAAGCAAAAGCGGGTACTGCTGGTGGAACAGATAGTGCAGCAGCAAAACCAATGGCAGTGGCAGCAGCCATACCAAAGAAATAATTTTAAAAGAAGAACAAACTGCAATCAAAAAATATTAAAATGTCATCTATCAGAGAGCAATTTGAAGCAAACGGGAAAATGAAAACATGGTCAATGGCACTGATAGCTGTGGGCTTGTTAGCGTTCATTATCGGTTTCATTACCAAAGGAATCAGTTCAAATCACGAAGAGCAAGCCATTTTTTGGGGAACGTTGTTGTACAACAGTGTTTTCTTCCTGCTCATTTGCAATGCAAGCATGTTCTTCATTTGTGTGACTACGCTGGCGCACGGTGGCTGGCAGGTTGCTTTCAGGCGTGTGCCGGAAGCTATTTCTGCAGTTGTACCTATTTTTGGACTGATTGCAATGTTCATCCTTTTTTATGTAGTATTTGGTTTAAATCATGACGGACACAATCAAATATATCATTGGGTAAACCCAAAGGCCGATGCAATGATTGAAAAGAAAAGCGGATTTTTGAATCCAACTTTCTTTGTCATCTGGACAATATTATCCATCGGTCTGTGGAGCTATCTTGGCATGAGAATGCGCAAACTGAGCCGTGAAAGCGATGAAAAAGCCATGAGCCTGGAAGATGGTAAAAAATGGGTGATTAAAAATACCACCGCAGCAGCATTATTCACAGTTTGGTTTGGTCTTACAGTAGGTTCCACCACGCCTTGGCTCTGGCTGATGAGCATAGATGCGCATTGGTACAGCACGATGTATAGCTGGTACACATTTGCAAGTTCATTTGTAAGTGGTATGTCATTGATTGCTTTGTTTGTTATTTACCTGAAAAACCGGGGCTATCTAGAATATACAACCGATGAACATCTGCATGACATTGGTAAGTTCATGTTTGCATTTTCTATTTTTTGGACATACCTGTGGTTTAGTCAATACATGCTCATTTGGTACTCGAACCAACCGGAAGAGACAGCCTATTTTCAGCCCCGTACAAAAGACGGTGTCTGGAAAGGTATTTTTTACATGAACCTTGTGATCAATTTCGTTTGTCCTTTGTTAATTTTAATGACAAAGACTGCCAAACGCAATTATACGCTTGTTGCATTCATGGCCATCTTGATTATTTTTGGTCACTGGATGGATTTCAACCAGATGGTAATGGCGAGTGTGTCTAAAACTCATGTTACGCTTAGCTGGCTCGATTTCGGAATAATGGCTTTGTATGCCGGGATGATCATATTTTTTGTAGGAAAGGCATTGGCAAAAGCACCATTGCTTGCCAAAAACCATCCTTTCCTGAAAGAAAGTATTATTCATCACACTTAATTTTTTGAAGCCGGTCAACTTTAATCACGTTGCGGGTTTTGCAATAATTGAAATTGGCAATTGTGTTTTTACAGAATAGAAAATATCAGAAGTAATCATGTCAATGTATTTTACCATCGCCGTCATTGTTTTAGTGTTTGTGGTCATCTTTCAGATAGCCAAAGCAAGTGAGTATGTTTCCGTGCTGAAAGGTGAAGAAACAGCAAAAAGACAAAACAATAAGATCAACGGCTTTTTAATGATAGCATTTCTAGTCTTGGGTCTCATTGGCGTTTTTTATTGCCACGATATTCTTAAAGGAAGAATTTTAGGTGAAAGTGCTTCTGTAGAAGGTGAAAGAGTTGATTCTATGTTTTACCTGACTGTGATTGTAACTGGGATTGTATTTTTTATTACTCAAATATTGCTATTTTGGTTTTCTTATAAATACCAGGAAAAGGAAAATAGCAAACCATTGTTCTTTCCTCACAACAATACAATGGAAGTTGTCTGGACCGTTGTTCCTGCAATTGTGCTTTCTGTATTGGTTGTGATAGGTCTTCGCAACTGGTTCATTTTTACCGGCGATGCTCCTAAAGATGCATTGGTGGTAGAAGTAACAGGAAAACAATTCGGCTGGATATTCAGGTATCCAGGAAAAGACAATGTTTTTGGAAATAAATATTTCAGAAATATTGACCCCTCAAACAATTCACTTGGTCTTGTATGGGCAGACAATGAGGATATGCATCTGAAGGCAGATCCTGCTACCTACGACGACATTGTTCAGGAGCAAACAATGTATGTGATCAAAGGCCGCCCTGTGAAGTTGGTAATTGGTTCCCGCGATGTGATTCACGATGTAGGTCTTGTTCATTTCAGGATGAAAATGGATGCAGTACCCGGTATTCCGACAACGCTTTGGTTTACACCAAAATATACGACCGAAGAAATGCAGGCGAAGACTGGAAATCCGAATTTTGAATATGAAATTAGTTGCGATCAGATGTGTGGAAACGGGCATTATTCTATGAAAGGAATCGTAAAGGTTGTGACAGAGAAAGATTATAATAATTGGATGGTAAAACAAAAGCCTTATTATTATGCTGCCTTTCCTGATAAAGATCCTTCAGCAAAACCAACTGCTCTTCCTTTGAAAGATTCTACATCTAAATCAACTGCCAGTATAGATAAAGGTGGGTCGGCTGCCATAAAGACAAAATTGAAGTAAGCGTATAATCGCATAATAACCTTGCCCTGTTTGGGGCGTTGAAAAACTTTTGTATGAACATGGAACAAACATTGGTAAAAGAAACAGCACATGGTATAGGCCATGATGCGCATGGTCACGAGGAGCATCACCACCACCACGAAACCTTTATAACAAAATACATTTTTAGCCAGGATCACAAAATGATTGCCAAGCAATTTCTGTTAACAGGAATGGTCTGGGCGGTTTTAGGGGGACTGATGTCTGTGCTTTTCCGTATCCAGTTAGCTTATCCTGATTCAAATTTCCCCTTCCTGGAAACACTATTGGGAAAATGGGCAAAAGGCGGCCACATTTCTGCGGAAGCATATTATGCACTGGTAACAACCCACGGAACGGTACTCGTATTTTTCGTGTTAACAGCAGGTCTCAGCGGCACATTTGCTAATTATCTCATTCCCTTGCAAGTAGGGGCAAGAGACATGGCATCACCGTTCATGAATATGCTGAGTTACTGGTTTTTCTTTACTGCTGCTGTTATCATGCTAAGTTCCATATTTGTTGAAACAGGCCCTTTCAGCGGTGGATGGACTGCTTATCCGCCATTGAGTGCTTTAGGCTCTGCATCACCTGGTTCTAAAACTGGTATGGATTTGTGGCTGGTAAGTATGGCATTATTTGTCGTTTCTTCTTTACTTGGCGGCCTGAATTACATTGCCACTATCCTCAACATGCGGACAAAAGGAATGAGTATGACCCGTCTTCCTCTTACAATATGGGCTTTGTTCTTTACGGCAGTTTTGGGTGTATTGTCTTTCCCGGTTTTATTTTCAGGTTTCATCCTTCTAATATTTGACAGAAACTTTGGTACAAGTTTTTACCTGAGCGATATTTATGTAAGCGGAGTAGGTGCTTTGCCAAACGAAGGCGGAAGTGCTGTTCTCTATCAACACTTATTCTGGTTTCTTGGTCACCCGGAAGTTTATATCATCATCCTTCCAGCAATGGGTATGGTGTCCGAGGTCATGAGTATCAACGCAAGGAAGCCCATTTTTGGTTATATGGCAATGGTTGGGTCATTGTTCGCCATTGCTATACTGGCCTTCCTTGTTTGGGCGCACCACATGTTTGTATCTGGGTTAAACCCCTTCCTCGGTTCCTTCTTTGTACTCCTGACACTTTTGATAGCTGTTCCATCAGCCATTAAAGTGTTTAACTGGCTCACAACTTTGTGGCGTGGAAGTATTAGGTTTACCCCCGCCATGTTATATTCTATTGGCTTTGTAAGTATGTTTATTTCGGGTGGTCTTACAGGTGTATTTCTTGGAAACTCTGCATTGGATATTCACCTTCACGATACTTACTTTATTGTTGCTCACTTTCACATTGTAATGGGTGTTGCGGGTATGTTTGGAATGTTTACAGGCATATATCACTGGTACCCCAAAATGTTTGGAAGATACCTGAATAATACCTTGTCATATATTCACTTTTGGGTCACATTTGTAGGAGCGTATCTGATTTTTTGGCCTATGCACTATGAAGGTCTTGCGGGAATGCCACGTCGTTATTATGATTTTACAAACTGGGAAAGTTTTAAAATGTTTCAGGGTGTCAACGTTTTTATTTCAATTGTTTCAATGGTTGTTTTTGCAGTGCAAATACTGTTCATTTTCAACTTCTTCTATTCAATGTATAAAGGAAGAAAAGTGACTTCACAAAATCCATGGGAGGCCACAACACTTGAATGGACAACTCCTATCAATCCCGGACACGGAAACTGGATTGGCGAAATACCTGAAGTATACAGGTGGGCTTATGACTATGGTAAAGATGGTAAGGGTTTCATTCAGCAAACAACGCCGATTGGGGCAGAGGAAAGTGTTGAACATTAAAAAATGAAAGCCGAAATTAGTATTTCTTCTGCGTGTTAAAATAGATATACTAATATAGATTTTAATTGATTAAGCTCAGGAAAAAGGCGGGCAAATTAAATAATTTCAGTGCCCTGAATTTTCAGGGCATTGGTTTTGAAAAAGGGAGGTTGGTGTTTTGGAAATCATGAGTACTACAGGCGACATACCAGGTACCAGTTTTAAACTGGCTGCTAAAGTGAAAGATTACTTTCAGTTGATAAAGTTTACACTGAGTTTTACAGTCGTTTTTTCTTGCGTAGTCTGTTATCTGTTGGCACCCGACATTGCTTACAATCTCAAAATGATTGTCCTCCTGTTTATTGCAGGCATGTTGGTGACAGGAAGTGCAAACGCAATTAATCAATCGGTGGAGAAAGACACCGATGCCTTAATGAAAAGAACGGCCAAACGACCTGTCGCCAATGGAAGAATGACACAACAGGAAGCCTACACATTTGCGCTTGTTGCAGGTTTGGTCGGCGTTTGGATGATGTGGAAGTTCTTTAACATAGAGTCAGCTCTTTTATCAGCCTTCAGCCTGTTTTTGTATGCCTTCATTTATACCCCGTTGAAGAAAGTCAATTCAATAGCGGTGCTGGTTGGTGCTTTTCCGGGTGCATTGCCTTGTCTTATCGGTTGGGTAGCTGCCACAGGCACATTTACCCCAGGCGGATGGATCCTGTTCAGCATACAATTTTTGTGGCAGTTTCCACATTTCTGGGCCATTGCCTGGGTAGCGCATTCAGATTATTCGAGGGCAGGTTTCAAGCTGTTGCCCGCAGATAAAGGACCAACAAAATTTACGGCCATGCAGGCCATTATGTATTCGGTATTAATGATTCCAATAGGTATTCTTCCCTATTATTCACAAATGGCGGGCACGATGAGTTTGTGGATCGTATTGGGGGCAAACCTTTTCATGGTTTTCCAATCGGTCAGGCTTTATAGGGAAATGGATATAAAGGCAGCTCGAAGGGTAATGTTTAGCAGCTACATTTATTTGCCAATAGTTCTGTTGGCATTGCTGGCTGATAAGACGGTTTAGAGTTTAATGTTTTGGGTTTAATGTTTATGTCTTGGATTAAACTATTAACCATCAACATTAAACTTTTTGAAAAAAAACAACGAGATTTTTGTATGAATATGGCGACAATAAGTGAAAGAGAACGGAGGAAAATTCATCCCCACAAATTTTCGTTGTGGGTGGCAATGGCGAGTATTCTGATGATGTTTGCTGGTTTCACAAGTGCTTACATTGTGAAGCGAAGCGATACAAACTGGCTTGAGTTTAAATTACCTCCTGTGTTTTGGGTGTCTACAGTTGTTATTTTAATGAGCAGCCTGACAGTCCAACTGTCAGTAAAGGCTTTTAAAAACAGGAACATGACTCAATACAGGTCATTGATAACGGTGACTGCCATATTGGGTCTCCTCTTCATGGTGTTGCAATGGACAGGATTTAATTATTTGCAACAACACGGGGTGAAAATAATAGGTGCGAACAGCAACCCATCTGCTTCGTTCCTAGGAGTGATTACAGGTGTACACATGGTACACGTTCTCGGCGGAGTGGTTGTTTTGATGGTAATGTTTATCAGGGCTTACAGCAGCCGGACAAAAAGCTACAATGCGGTGCCAATAGAAGTAGCAAGCACCTACTGGCATTTTGTTGACGGGATTTGGCTTTATTTATTCGTATTTTTTAATGTTGTAAGCGGTTAGGGTTTTAGTAATAAAATAAAAAAATTTACTTTAATAAATTTAGATAAAGAAATTATAAAAAATAGTGGGATTTTTAGCAATTGTTCAATATCCGCTAATAAATTTGCACGATCAACTTAAACAGAACACAATGGAAACAACAGCAGTTGCAACTAACCCAAAATGGTGGAATGGAGGTAAAAGCCCATTTAACCTGGAGTACGGAAAACTAATGATGTGGTACTTTTTGATGAGTGATGCCTTCACGTTTGGGGCATTTCTGATAGCGTATGGTACCATCCGTTTTTCCAGCACAAGCTGGCCCGATCCCAATGAAGTTTTTAGGTCATATCCAGGAGCAGGAGAAGCTGCTCATGCTCCGCTGGTTTTTGTGAGCATCATGACTTTCATTCTCATTGTAAGTTCTGTAACAATGGTTTTGGCCGTTCATGCCGGGCACGAAAGGGATAGAAAAAATGTGATCAAAAATCTCATCTGGACAATCATTGGAGGTCTTGCTTTTCTTGGCTGTCAGGCTTGGGAATGGACACACCTTCATCACGAAGGGGCGTGGTGGGGCAGCAATCCATTCATGAATGCGGATGGAACGCAAAGCACAACCAACTTTACCAATTTCTTTTTCACCATTACAGGGTTTCATGGTTTCCACGTTTTTTCCGGGGTTCTCATCAATATCATTATGTTAATTATGACTATTGTGGGCACTTTTGACAAAAAAGGCCATTATCTGATGATTGAAAAAGCAGGACTTTATTGGCACTTTGTTGACCTGGTTTGGGTGTTTGTATTTACCTGTTTTTATCTCATTTAAAAAAATTACTTAAAGCAACAATATGGAACATTCAACAACGTATGTAGCGAATGCAGTACACGAACACGGGGAAGGAACAAAAGAAATATGGCGTACTTTCTGGATTTTGCTTGTATTAACTCTTGTAGAACTTGCTCTTGGCTATTGGATGATAGACATGGCGCATGGTGCGCTAAGGAATACAATCAAAGGCTCTATTGTCATATTGATGATGGCAAAAGCGTTTTACATTGTTGCTTATTTCATGCACCTGAAAGCTGAAATAAAAAACCTGATCATGACCATTATGGTTCCACTTTGCTTTTTGCTTTGGGGCATTGCGGCATTTCTCTATGATGGCAATTCATTTAAGAGAAACAGGCTGAACTACGACAGCTATAAAAAAGAAGTTTCTAAAACAAAAGTGGAGAATAAAGCTGAAGAAAAGAAAGAAGAGAAGAAACCAGGTGCAGTGGAACAGTAGTAGAGAAATAGTCAAGTTTTTTCTGAAATTATTGAACCATCGCACCCTTGCGATGGTTTTTTTTAATGTTGAGTTTATAAAAATAAAATGAGTAAAAAAGCGGTTTTAGCCTTGTTTATTGCACTGTTCATTCCTGTTGTCTGCTATATGGTAGTGAAATCAGTCAGCGACAGTGCAGTCAACATGCCACGGCGATATTTGGTTGACTCTATTACAAACACAACAATTGATGGCAAAACGACCACAGACACTGCATGGCACACGACGGCAAATGTGAGGCTGCTTAATCAACTCGGGGATACAGTTAGCCTTTATGACATTCAGAACAGGGTTATTGTAGCCGACTTCATATTTACCCGCTGTCCAAATATATGTCCGCAAATGACCAAAAACATGGCAAGATTGCAACAGTCATTCTCCCATTACAACGAGGGCAGAAAGGTGATTGACTCTTCCATTGTCCGTTTCATTTCCTTTACAATAGATCCGGAAAGGGATTCTGTTGCGGCACTAAAAGCTTATGCCGATAAGTATGGCGTGAACCACGACAACTGGTGGATGCTGACAGGGAGCAAGAAAACGATTTATGACTTTGCGCTCAACGAAATGAAAATGGGACTGGTGGACGGCGAAGGTGTTGATACGTCTTTTATCCATACCCAAAAGTTTGTGCTGATGGATAAAGATTATGTTGTTCGTGGCTACTACAACGGGTTGGATACTGCATCGCTGGCTGGTTTGGCCAGGGACATCGGACTGCTGATGCTGGAAAAAGACAAAAAGAAAAAGCGAAATATTTTTACTGATTGAGGTTAGTCAACTGAGCCACGAAGTCATTGGAAAAAGGGTTTTAAATGCTCAATCAAAGTCAACAACCTAAACTTTTTTGGGGACAAACATTTGTTCTTTATTGAGCTCCGGTTGTGTCACTCACTTGTACTTTTTAGTTCTTTATTCAACTTTTTTCATGTTTTATTCTTTCCAAAGTTTGTTTAGTTATTGACATGAATTCTCAACCAAAATATTATTAAACTCAAAAAACTATTTTACAGAATGCTCAATGCTACTTTAGAAAAAAATGATAAAAAAGCCTATTGGCTGATTGGTGTTTTCTCTATAATCGTATTTACTGTGGTGGTAGCTTTGGGCAAGTTAAAATTCAACATTCAGGTGGGCTTTGATGTACATATTTTTGCCATCATCAATGCAGCATTAAACAGTGCTGTGGCGGTGCTGCTGATTATTGCCCTCATAGCTGTGAAAAATCAAAAATACCTGTTGCATAAGAAAATCATGATGACGGCCATGGTTTTATCAATTCTTTTTCTTGTTTCTTACATTGCCCATCACCTGCTGGCTGGCGACACCCTGTTTGGCGACATTGACCACAACGGCATTGTGACCTCTGAGGAGAAAACACAGGTAGGAAGCATCCGCTTCGTTTATTATTTGCTCCTGATTACACATATCATACTGGCTTCGTTGATTCTTCCTATCATCCTTATAACCGCTTATCGGGGTCTGACGGGTGAATTTGCCACACACAAAAAAATGTCAAAATACACCTGGCCGCTCTGGTTATATGTGGCTGTTACTGGTCCTGTTGTTTATTGGATGATCCATCCTTACTATGGTTGATTATTCCACCAGTGGAAGTTTCTGAAAGCAATTTCCTTTTTTACCCTAAAACAACTCGTTTATTTCTTTGGGCTTCGCACTCAAAAAAAGGTGTCATTTGACTAATAAATCATCAACCGGAATTTAAAAGTGAATCGTAAACTTGTAAAAGGATTACCCCCCAAATCCTGTAAATCTCTTTTAAAAATAACCCCTGAAACTCCCGACTTGTCCGCCCCTATTTTATTTAAATTATAAGTTGTTGTAAATGTGATGTTTAATTTTTAAATTTTGCTAATTTGCTGACCTAATGGGTCAAAAATGTACAAAATCAGGCAAATCAGGTATGCTGCCAATTCTGTTTCTATCCAGGTGTATAAGATTGAAGACAGGAAAAGAATCATCGTAAGACACATTGGCACAGCACGTAGCCAACAGGAGAAGGCTGACTTGCTGCTTCTTGCCAATGATTTTATAGCAAAAGCATCGAAGCAATTGCTCTTGTTTGAAAATAGCCAATCCAATAACATATTGCAGGTTAATCAAACCGAATTTATAGGCGTGCATTATACCTTTTTGTATGAACTCATTTCAAAACTCATCATTACAATAGGGTTTGATAAAATAAAGAACAACCTGTTGTTGGATTTGGTGATCCTTCGAATGGTAGAACCAGCCTCTAAACTTCGGTCTATAGAACTGCTGAACGAATATTTTGGCATAAAACACCGCAGGCAAAACTACTATCAGTCGGCTGTGCAATGGCTCACTTTAAAATCAAAAGCAGAAAGTATTGCCCTGGAATTTGCCAGGCATCATTATGCCTTTCATTTTGACCTGCTGTTTTATGATGTAACCACTTTGTACTTTGAGGCTTTTGAAGAAGATGAGTTGCGTAAAAATGGGTTTTCCAAAGACAATAAATCGCAGCAACCACAAATCCTGGTGGCACTCATGGTTACTAAAGAAGGCTTTCCGATAGCCTATGAAATATTTGCGGGCAACACTTTCGAGGGACATACCATTATCCCCGTAGTAAAAAATTTTATTGCAAAAAACAAAGTAAAAGCCTTTACCGTAGTGGCCGATGCTGCCATGATCAGCACCGAAAATATTGAAGCTTTAAGGGCGGACGGAATCAATTACATTGTAGGGGCAAGATTAGGCAACCTGCCTGGTGAAATGGTTGATGAAATTGACAAGAGTATCTGCCGTGCAGACAGCGAAAACACCAGGATAAAAACAGAGAATGGTTACCTGATTTGCAGTTTTTCTTCCCTTCGCTACCGAAAGGATAAGCACGAAATGGAAAAGCAAATAGAAAAGGCAAAATTGATCATTGACAATCCCTCTAAAAGCAAAAAGCTGAAGTTTACAAAAAACAAAAGATCAGAAGATCGGGCTCAATCAAAAACTGATTGATAAAACCAAAAAGCTACTCGGCATCAAAGGCTATTATACCAACCTGGAAGAAACCACAGCGGACAATAAAACCATCATAGAACGCTATGGTGAACTTTATAAAATTGAACAAGCATTCAGAATATCGAAA
>JAYTGA010000353.1:0-5491 GCA_043733905.1 Segetibacter sp. | reverse complement strand
GCGACCGATAAACACTGGTCTTGCATTAGACAGTGTAGAGGCCATTGACAGGATAAAATCTGAATTGCCCACGGTTTGTTCACCGTAGCCGGTAAACATTGGAGCACCCGCATTTGCCCATGTGGTAGCAGGTGTGCTTCCGGCAATTTTTACGGTAATGTTTTGCTGGCTGTAGAACTGTGCAGAACTGTTGAGCGCTGCGCCCATGAAGCACAATGATAAAGTGAGTGTTAGAATCTTTTTCATAATTTTTATTTTAAGTTTCTGGTTTATTTGATTAATTATTTTCTTGAAAATTAAAGAATTTACAGGACTTTGAAAGTGCCTCCTGTCTGGTAATTGAATTTGTTGACGATCCTTATCTTCTTGCCTGGCTGAACTGTTATCTTGGCTCCAGAAGAAATAGTTTGATTGACTACATCTACCACACACTCGGTAGTACCGGTTGGGTTAATGATGATTTCTCCGGCGCTGGTTAGTGTAAGTGGAGGAATCAAACCGTTTTTCCAATTGGCTACTGTACTCCAGTTGCCGCTGCCGGTGAATTCGTAAACGATGCTGGTTGTGTTTAGATTACTCTCCCACACGCCTCTGCCATAAGTAGCTGCTCTTAATTTGCCGGTAGGGTAAAATATTTCCAAATCCCTTACCGATACGTTTGGCAAATTAGTCATGAAAGGTGCGAACGATGTGAGTGTATTATCGAGGTAATAAATACCAACGTCGGCACCAATGTAAATAGCATCGTTTGCATTTCCATTGGTGGAAATAACTGTATTGATGGGCAAATTTGGAAGACCGGCTGATATATTTGTCCATGTAGAACCTCCGTCTGTAGATTTATATACTTTCTCGCCATCAACATAGCCGGAAAAAGTAACCCATATTTTGTTTGCATTGGTGGAGGAAACAGTAATGCCCGATAAGTATGCGCTGGATACGGGCAATGTACTTGTGACATCAGTAAAAGATGCACCGGAGTTGGTTGATCTTGCTACTGCATCGTATTGTATGGTGTAAACAATGGCGTTATTAGCTGATGATATGGCAAAATCAAGGATTGAGCCGGAGCCTGGAGGTGTGCCACGGGCAGACCAGTTGTCGCCCTGGTTGGTTGACCGATAAAGTGTGGGTGTTCCACCTGTGTAAATAGTAGTGGACAAGACAGGATCCTGGTGCCACTTACTGTAAAAATCAAAACCGCCTGGCAGACCTGTGGTAATTGGATTGTTGGTAACACCTGCATCGTCGGAGCGGGAAAAATTGCCCTGGACGTACTGGTTGTAAATAACATTGTTGTTGTTATAATCAATAAAACATTCGCCGCCATCGCCACCGGCAATGCTTGTCCAGCTTGTGGTAGCCCTGTAATTGGTTCCGTTATCCTGTTCGCCATTAATGATGGCCGACTCCACATTTGCCGACAGGCCAATGCCTTCCACCTGCGCTATGGACAAATTATGGCTGATGTCTGTCCAGTTGGTGCCGCCATTGGTTGATTTAAAGATGCCGCCGTCGTTGCAAGAGAACAACGTGGTGCCGCTGCCGGGAAGATAATTGATTTCGTGTATGTCGGCATGTACTTGTCCTCCCGCCCAGTAAGATAAATTTGTCCAGGTACTGCCACCATCAGCAGATTGCCAGTGGTTGACACCACCTGTTGTTACTACTTCTGCATTGGTAGGAGACACGGCTATAGATAAATCGTAGAAGCCTTGTCCGCCAGCATCCAGGCCATTTGTTTCATAGCCTAATAAGTTGGGAGAAGTGGAACGAACTGAAAATGATGCACCGCTGTTAGTGGAGCGGTACAGTCCCAAAAATGATTGGTTGGATTGCTTGGCTATAAGCGCATACACATAAGCAGCATTGCCCGCCGAAACACCCAAAGCAATGCGCTGCACGTTGGAAGACGGCAACCCGGTAGTAACGAGTGCCCAGTTATCACCATTATCAGTAGATTTAAAAAGCTGATCGCCTGCAGCATAGACCGTATTGGGGTCTCCCGGCTTAAATTCCATATCTTTTAACTGTGGAAGAAAACCACCGGGGAAAGTTCCTTGTGTAGAGGTTGCCCAGCCATCAGTTGTTTTAAATACGCCCCCATCGGTAGCAAGTATCATATTGAGCGGGTCAGAAGGGTTCATTAACAACTTAGCGGCTGCATAATTATCCAATGCGGTAAAAGATAACCCAGTGGTGTTCCAGGTAGTGCCCCCATTGGTTGATTTTAAGACACCAATACTTCTTCTATTACCTTCAAGGTCTCCTGTTGCCAGGTACATTGTTTGGGTATTTGTGGGAACAATAGCCAAATCAGAACAGCCAATAATGGGTAAGAAATCAGTGTTGGTTGTCCACGATGTGCCGCCATTGGTTGATTTCCACAGGCCACCATCTGGTGCGCCTACATATACTGTGTTGGAATTGGTAGGGTCGAAGCGAATAAAGTTGACCCTGCCTGCACCCGTGCCGCTATAAGGAGATGGACCGGAAGGTGAGCCAACAGGTACTAACTCCGTCCAGTTGCCTGTGCTTTGTGCAGAGGCGTTTTTATTAGCAAGGTCAGCTTCTTGTTTCCATGCTACAAAATTGGCGTAATTGGTAGATGGCAACGCCATGTTACCCGAAGGATAGACCCGTGGAGCCATAAAAGCTTCCCATCTTTTGTAGACTTCGTACCCGCCTTCTTCTTTTTCTTCTCCTTCCTTTAAACCCTTACGTTTTTCTTTTGCCATTTCCCTAAGCTTGCCCCGCCAGGTTTTATTAAAATCCCGCTGAACATCGTAAAAGGTGGCAGTGCGGTTGCTGCTCATTTTGTACCATTTTACTTTTTCTTTGTCTTGCCCCCTCACCAGGAGTGAGGAAAACATTAAGACAATCCATGCAACCAGCCAGCGGGTTGCAAAACAGTGTGTTAGGTTTCTCTTTTTCATTTTTTTGCAAATTTCAAGTTTTGATTAAGGTGCCAGCGGACCATGATACCTGATACAAGGAATGTCGCTGGTTATATAGCACCGGTGATGAAAAACGAAGTTTAAAGAAGAAACATCCTGCTGTTTAACCTGTAGCAGGTAGTAAGGTTTTTTCCACCAATCTGCCAGGCAGTCTTTGTCCACCACCTGAGTATCGGTTTCGTAATCGGCGGCATTTAGTTGAGCAAGTTGTTCTTTTAAAACAATTGCATAAGTCCCCGCCGGAAGATGGATGGAAAAGTTGCCAATGCTATCGGTAGTAAAACTGGTGATAACAGGCATCGTCAGATCATTGACAGTTCCCGCTTTAATGTAAAACGTTTTGTTGGGGTAAGGTATTGGTATTGCCAGTTGCCGCAATAATTCTCTGGGAGGATTTGCACCACCGCAATATGAAGATGTTTGTGTGACAGACCCGTTCACAGTGTAAGTAATACCCGGAACTTCGTGGCCTGCAGATGCTTTAGACGTGTGACAACTACTCAACGAACCTGCACTTAACAACAGCAGGATACACCATTTGCGTAGCAATATTTTTTGAGGAAAAATATGGAATTTAGTTTTGGGCATTGGTTTATTTAAATAAAGCAAACCGATAAAGTGAAACTTAAAGCAATTAAAAAAGCTGTAAAAATAGGATCAGGTTATAGTTTTTCAAAACTATAAAAATAATCTGATTATACAATCATGTTTATCAGATATATTGTTTCTGGATTTAAGCCAAATTTATTTGATAGAATTGAAACTGTTTTTCCAAAATAATTCTATCAGGATGCTGAAAACCTTTACGCTAAAAATGTTTCTATTAAAAAACGTCGAGGTAGAATAGGTGGAGCAAAAGTAAAGAAAAGTCAAGTAGAATTTTGTTTACAATAAAATGCAGATACCTCAGTCCAAACTAAGGGCTTTTTTTTGTGGACTACTTAGGCTACCTCAAGACTTAAAAGGCATGATCCGGCTTTATCAACTCGGGATATTCTTTCTGTAAATGCTTAATTTCGGGAATACTTACTGCTTGAACATAGCCTTGGTTGGGATTGCGTGCTACATAGTTTTGATGGTATTCCTCTGCAGGCCAAAACTTGCTAAAAGCAACCACTTGTGCAGCTATTGGTGCATGGTATTTGCCGGAGGCAGACATTGTTTTGATATAGTTTTGTATAGCCTTCTTTTCAGCATCATTTCTGTAAAATGCTATTGAGCGGTATTGTGTTCCCTGGTCTGGCCCTTGCCCATTTACCTGTGTAGGATTTTGTCCGGAAAAATAAATTTTTAACAAGGTGGCAAATGATATGGCAGATGAATCGTAATATACATTAACCGTTTCGGCATGGCCGGTGTTGCCCTCTTCTATACTTTCATAAGTGGGGTTGGACGTAGTGCCACCAGCATAGCCAGACACAGCTTCTTTTACTCCTTTTATACTTTCAAACATTGCTTCTTCATGCCAGAAACAACCTGCTGCAAACGTGGCAAGGCTAAAACCTGATAACTCTTTTGAAGACAATGTCTTTTGTGGCATAACTGTCTTTTGTTTTTGAGCACAGGAGCAAAAAGCAATAAAAGCAAGCAAAGGAAAAATGATGTATTTACTTTTCATAAAAAAGACGTGTTTCAATTAGATACACGTAGATGACCCAAATGGTTGTTAAGAGAAGCAGAAAATAGAAAAATTTTACGAATAAAATTCTATCAAAGACCCAAAATAACTCTCATCCCAACCTTCGGCTATGTCCTCAAATTCATCATCGGGAATGTTGGTATGCCTTAGTTCTACCGAAGTGCCTTGCTTATGTGGGTGTAGTTTAATGGTGACAATTGAGGGTTCTTCCTGATCACCAAAAAACCATTGCTGCACAATTTTTTTACCTTCTTCAAACTCCAGGTTAAGTCCTGAAATACTGTCTTCCCACAAAGAAAACTCGGTTCCAGGTTCGGTACTCATTTCTGCCTTTTCACCCGTCCACAACTGGATGGTAGCAGCATTGGTAAGAGCCAGATACAGATCTTCAGGTTCTGTGGGTATTATGTAATATTTTTTAAAATCTTTCATGCCTGCAAAGATGTAGCATTTTATAAATATTTTTTGCGGCTTTCTAAAATTAGTCGTTTTGATTTTTGGGAGTACTAAAATTATTAAAATATTTGTAGGAATTATCAAAACAATTTAACTTTTTAGGATTAGGTAAAATTTTCGCAAATGCCTTTAAATACTAAATAACCCAAGTTTCCTGTAATGATGCGATAAATAGAGCATTTGAGTTGGTAATTTTGTTTTGCGAACCAAATACACCAATCAAATGCTCCGGGACAAAGTTATTGGAATCTATTGTTTAGTGGTGAGAAATGACTACAGAGGAGTCAAATACCTGTCCGTCCGGCAGGCGGATTTGTAGCAGAAATAGTTTCCAAAATGTTTTCACAACTCCGTTAGGAGTTGAACATGCAGTTTGCGATGTTCGACTCCTAAAGGAGTCGTAGAAATCGTGGGGATATTTTTTTTCTACAAATATTGA
>JAYTGA010000352.1:0-9023 GCA_043733905.1 Segetibacter sp. | reverse complement strand
AATTGGCGATAAATCAATTTTCATCGTTTTTGGCAAATATCTGATTTAAAAGCATGATTACTTGTGTGTACAGGGTAGCCGTCCGTTCAGGCGGGGATTAGAAGGATTTGCAGGATTCTTTTATGGATTGAGAAGGGATTTTTGGTTCGCAAAGGATTTATAGGCTATTCGTCTATCGTCTGGACACATATTTTATCACACTCCGAAGGTGTGCCGTGTTTATAGAAAACGTAGGAATAATGAAAATGGCTCCGAAGGTGCCACGTATATAGGTTTGAAAAATACGGGGCACCTTCGGAGCCTGTTAACTACTCTTGATTTTATCTTGCTATAAACACGCCGCTCCTTTGGAGCAAATCCACATAGACTATAAATGTGTCCACACGATAGGGTCTATTCATAGAACAAAACCAACAAAACTATTTCGACAATTCCAAAATGATCTCCCACTCTTCATCGGTCACAGGCGAAACGGAAAGTCGGCCAAGCCTGACCAAAGCCATGTTGGATAACTGTTTGTCAGCTTTGATGGTGGCAAGGCTGACAGGGTTTTTAAGTTTTTTGACAGGTTTAAAATCAACCACTACCCAGTTGGCATCTTCTGTTGTTGGGTCTTGATAGGCTTCTTTTGCCACCTTTGCAATGCCGACAATCTCCATTCCTTCATTGCTGTGATAGAAAAAGACTTCATCGCCTTTTGCCATTGCCTTCAGGTTGTTGCGGGCCGCATAATTTCTTACGCCATCCCAAAATGTTTGTTTGTCTGCCACAAACTGATCCCAGCTATACTTAAACGGTTCGGATTTGATAAGCCAATGTGCCATGTGAAATTTTAAATAAATTTTTGAAGTTTAAAAATGAGCATTTCTCTCCGTGTAACTCCTTACTTTCCTCTTGCCTTTCTCTGTGGTTGAGATAGATTTTTAACCACGGAGAATACAGGAGAAAAGGCAACACAGAGGAAAAAGGGAGAACTATTTTATCCCCTGCAACAATTAGCAAAGTAAATTAAAAATCAGTGTTGAATATTTTTCAACCTAAAAAAAACAAAAAAATTTGACCACCTTTTAGACTGATTTTTCTCCCCTTTTTAACTTCATAACTTTCTCAAAAACAAAACTTTGAACCTTACCTTTGCAAAGCAAAAAAAGATAAAAACCAACCATGGACTACAGGATTGAAAAAGACACAATGGGCGAAGTAAAAGTACCTTCACACGTTTATTGGGGTGCCCAGACACAACGCAGTATTGAAAACTTCCAGATAGCGCAGGACATCAACAAAATGCCGAAGGAAATCATCAAAGCGTTTGCTTACCTGAAAAAAGCAGCAGCCTTTACCAACATGGAGGCTGGCATTTTATCGCAGGAAAAAGCAGAACTCATTTCGCAGGTGTGCCACGAAATACTGGATGGCAAACTGGATGATCAGTTTCCACTAGTGGTGTGGCAAACGGGCAGCGGCACCCAAAGCAATATGAACGTGAACGAAGTGATTGCTTATCGCGGTCATGTCATTAAAGGTGGTGCACTCACCGACAAAGAAAAATTTCTGCACCCCAACGACGATGTCAACAAATCGCAGTCGAGCAACGACACGTTTCCAACGGCCATGCACATTGCCGCTTACAAAATCCTGGCGGAAGTCACCATTCCCGGTATAAAAAAACTTAGAGATACACTGGCTGAAAAAAGCCGGAAATTTATGCACGTGGTCAAAATTGGCCGCACCCATTTCATGGATGCTACACCTCTTACTTTAGGACAAGAAATGAGCGGCTACGTCAGCCAATTAGATCACGGGCTAAAGGCCATCAACAATACCTTGCCACACCTGGCCGAACTGGCACTTGGCGGCACAGCAGTCGGCACAGGCATCAACACCCCTGAAGGCTATGCTGAGCGTGTGGCAGAACACATTGCAGGCATAACAAACCTGCCATTTATTACTGCTGAAAACAAGTTTGAAGCCCTGGCCGCACACGATGCCATTGTGGAAGCCCATGGCGCTTTGAAAACTGTAGCTGTCAGCCTGATGAAAATAGGCAACGATGTACGGATGCTGTCATCAGGTCCACGCAGCGGCATTGGAGAAATTTTTATTCCAGACAACGAACCGGGTTCATCCATCATGCCGGGCAAAGTCAATCCTACACAAAGTGAAGCTCTGACCATGATAGCGGCACAGGTTCTGGGCAACGATGTGACGATTAATGTTGGCGGATCCATGGGACATTTTGAACTGAACGTTTTCAAGCCGGTCATGATTTACAATTTCCTTCACAGTGCAAGACTAATTGGCGATGGCTGTGTCAGCTTCAACAATAAATGCGCTTCGGGCATAGAAGCCATTGAAGCCAACATTAAAAAACATGTGGACAACAGCCTGATGCTGGTGACGGCTTTAAACACCAAAATAGGTTATTACAAAGCAGCCGAAATAGCGCAAACCGCTCACAAACAAGGCACAACTTTGAAAGAAATGGCAGTAAAACTTGGCTATGTGACCCCTGAAGAATTTGATGCCTGGGTGGTGCCTGCAAATATGGTTGGTGAGTTAAAGTAAAATAGAAGCCGATTTTTCGCCTGAAAAGAAATACGGGTGATGCAGCATTTTTAATACAATAAATATCCATTACAGCGTTATCTTTCAATAAAAAACTTTTTCTTTGTTACTATGAAAACAATCAAATACCTGGGATTTATTTTGGCAGCACTATTCATTTTCATTGCCTGCCAAAAGGAAACAAGTCTTGAAACAGGTTTTTCAGGAGCCGGAGCGGTAGGCACGCTGGGTAGTGTTGCAGGACAGTGCGACAGCAATACAGAAATTCACGGTGAATATGTAAGGGATAGTGTTTTAAATGACAGTAATTATGTCATTGTGCAGTTGAATGTGGCAAACCCCGGTATCTATAAAATTATTACAGAAACGGAAAATGGGTTTTCTTTCTACGATTCTGGGTACATCATCAATACCGGCTATCAGAACATAAGACTAAAATCAATTGGCAGGCCAATAGCAGCCCAAAACACAAGTTTCCTTGTCACATTTGGTGAAAGTTTTTGCTCATTTACCATTCCTGTTTCCGATACGCCCAACAAAAAAGCTGCTTTTGGAATTGATAGCATTGCCGGTTGCGGAACCATTAATGGTGCTTACAAACAAGGCACTCCTCTCAATCCTAATACCAACTACATACAATTGCTCATGAATGTGGTTCATGTGGGCAGCTATTCCGTCAGCACACCCATACACAATGGAATGCGTTTTTCTGCATCGGGCAATTTTGCAAGCATTGGCAGAAACCAAACCGTAATTTTAAGAGGTTCAGGAACACCCATTAAGGGCTATGTTAATCCTGGCAAAGACACAGTCATCCTTGCAACAAGATACACTGTGGCAAACAAAACTTACATAGACACATGCCGTTATCTTTTCCCTGTCGATACATTAGGCAGCATTATTCCGCCCGGTGGGGCTACGGCAGCAGATTCTGCATGGCAGTTTAGCCAGGGGTCAAAATTTAATTTTGGGCCAATAGACAGTCTGTTAGACACTACTTATTCCGGCCTCCGTGTGCTTGGGCTGGGTGGGTATAACTATGCTGGAACTGCAAAGGGAGATACCCTGTTTGGAATTTCCTTTAAAATACCAACCGGCGTACCTGTTGCCGGCACTTACAACACCAACAATCCATTAGATGGTGCAGCTTTTGCATTTGCCGATTCTGCTAATAATCCCATCTATTCGGCATTACCCACAATTCCCACAGTCAATGTCACCATTACTGTTGTTAGTTATAATGCAACAACAAAAATAGTTATAGGCACCTTTACCGGAACCGCCCAGAATTCCGGGGGAACGCCAGTCAATATAACGGGTGGAAAGTTTACAGCAAAGCTGCCTTAGCAAATAATCAATTTTATATTTCCCATAAAAAGCCATTTATTCGATGGCTTTTTATTTTTGTTTTTACAAACATTGCAAAAAGTATTCTTCATCATTGTAAATAATCTGATTCTTTTTTTGTGATGAACGGTTTCAATAGCTCGGTTAATTCCTTCAAATTTGCATGTCAAAATTTATTTAAATCAACTTCACCATTATGAAAAAAACAGGGTTAATCATTTCTGGGTTTGCATTGCTTGCATTAGCATCGTGCAAATCGTCTTCGACCGATGACATGAGTGTCGAAAAAAGAACCGTTTTCTTTGACCGCACAGGCATGGACACGGTCGCAAAGGCAGGCGATAATTTTTTCACCTATGCCAACGGTGGCTGGATAAAAGCGACCAAAATACCTGATGACCAAAGCGGCTGGGGCAGCTTTTATACCCTTCACGATGAAAACCAGAAAAAGCTAAGAGCCATTTTGGAAGAATCTGCTGCCAAAAAAGATGCAGCCAAAGGAAGCACCGAGCAAAAAGTAGGTGACTACTATGCCAGTGGCATGGATACGGTGGCATTGGAGAAAAAAGGATACGAGCCATTGAAACCAATGATGCAAAAAATTGCTGCTGTAAAAGATTATAAAGAACTGGTGAGCCTGCTGGCGGAAAGCTATGCAGATGGCGAAGGCGACCTGTTTGGCTTTAATGTAGGCGCAGACGATAAGAACAGTAATAAAAATATTGTGGCCATGTACCAGACGGGTCTTACCCTGCCTGAAAAGGATTACTATACTAAAAACGACCCGACCACTGTAGATCAGCGTAAACAAATGGTGGCTTATGCAGCCAAATTGTTCATGCTGACAGGGACAGATTCTACCACTGCTGCTAAAAAAGCATCTGATATATTGATGCTGGAAACAGCCATTGCAAAATCTCACCTGGCACCTGCAGACATGCGTGACCCGGTAAAGAACTATCACAAAATGCCAATTGCAGATCTTGAAAAGCTATCGCCCAATGTAGGTTGGTCTGCTGCCTTTGGCAAAATGGGTTTGCATCCTGACAGCATCAATGTGGCTCATCCTATGTATTACACTGCGCTTAGTTCTTTGCTTGCCTCGCAACCGATTGATGTTTGGAAATCTAAAATCGAATTTGACTACATCAATGAAAATGCAAGTGAGCTTAGTAAAATATTCCGCGATGCATCATTTAATTATGGAAAAATATTTTCAGGCCAAAAGAAGCAGAAAGACCGCTGGAAAACAATGGTGGGCAACACTGACGGCAGCCTTAAAGACCTGGCCAGCCAGTTATTTGTCAAAAAATACTTTACCGCCGATGCTAAAAAAAGAATGGACGAGCTGGTGGGCAATCTGCAAATTGCTTTTAAAAGCAGGATCGAAAAACTGGACTGGATGGGCGATTCAACAAGGAAGAAAGCATTGGTCAAATTAAACACCATCATTAAAAAGATAGGTTATCCTGACAAGTGGAAAAGTTTTGATGATGTGGAAATAAGTCGTGACAATTACTTTGCCAACAACCAGAGTGTAAGCCGCCATAACTTTAAAGAAATGATCAGCAAAATGGGCAAACCTGTTGATAAGACAGAATGGGGTATGACGCCATATACGGTCAATGCCTATTACAACCCATCTTATAACGAGATCGTCTTTCCAGCCGGAATCTTACAGTTTCCTTTCTTTGATGCCAATGCAGACGATGCCATTAACTATGGCGGCATAGGCATGGTAATAGGTCACGAAATCACACACGGTTTTGACGATCAGGGTCGCCAGTATGATGCAGAAGGCAACATGAAAGAATGGTGGACTGCTGACGATGCCAAAAAGTTTGAATCGAAAACAGGTGAAGTGGTGAAACAATATGATGGCTATGTAATCCTTGACAGCCTACACCTGAACGGCAAACTGACACTGGGTGAAAACCTTGCAGACCTGGGTGGACTGGCAATTGCCTATGATGCTTTCAAAATGACACCACAGGGAAAAGGCAATGAAAAGATTGATGGCTTCACACCAGATCAGCGTTTCTTCCTGGGCTTTGCACAAGTGTGGAGACTGATGAACCGTCCTGAAATGATGCGTGTCCGTGTGACCACCGACCCACACTCACCTGAAATGTATCGGGTGAACGGTCCATTGTCCAACTTTGAACCTTTCTATACAGCTTTCGGTATCAAAGAAGGCAATAAAATGTATAAAAAATCAGAAGAAAGAGCGAAGGTTTGGTAAGGATGTTCTGATGGATTTTCAATAAAAAAAGCAAGGCTTCCGGAATGGGAAGCCTTGCTTTTTTTGTTTGGGGAAAGATGTTTTTGGGTAGATAAAATTCATTTTATAATAGTTTGCTTATAAGTGTTCATAAATCCAGGAAACCTTAATAACATTCAATGTTGTTTATTACCTTCCACGCCTAAACCTATTTATGAAGAAATTGAAATTGTTACTTGTTTTAGCACTTGTCTCCAACAGCGTTTGCAGCTATGCGCAAATTACCTATGAAAAGGGTTATATAATTGACGATAAGGGAACGAAGATTGATTGCTATATTAAAAATGGTGACTGGAAAAACAATCCAAAAGCATTTCTTTATAAAATTTCGGAAAACGCAGAGAGCCGAAAAGCAGACTTAAACAATACCAGTGAAGTAGCTATTGGAACCACTTTAAAATATGTGCGTTTTCAAGTTGAAATTGACACCTCCAGCGATAATTTAGACAACATAGAAAACCTAAGTTTTAATAAAAATCCTACCCTTGTTACAAAACAACTTTTCCTAAAAGTTTCGATAGAAGGCAAAGCTAACTTGTATCAATATGAGCAAGAATGGTTAAACCGTTTTTTCTTTACAACAGACAGCATAAAAATTACACAATTAATATTTAAAAATTACCTGGTAGAGGGAAATTCTATTGCTCAAAACAATACTTTTCGACAGCAGCTATCAAATTATTTGTCTTGCCGCAACATTTCAAAAAGCGTTTTTGAAAATATAGGATACAAAGAAAATGAACTTATAAAATTTTTTTCGAGTTATAATGAGTGTAGTCATTCTGCAACGACAAATTATTTTCAAAAATCCGCTCAGGGAGCATTTCATTTAAGTATAAGGCCGGGTCTTAACCTGGGTCATTTAAAAACTAAAAATTATGCTTATGACAACCCCGTTTTAAAAGATTTTGGAAATAAGCCAGATTTCAGAATAGGATTAGAAGCAGCATTTGTTTTGCCATTTAACAAGAATAAATGGACATTGATTTTTGAGCCGGCTTTTCAGACTTATAAATCAAATATAGAAAATGAGGTGACCTTTGCTGATTTAAAATTGTTTGAACTTCCTTTAGGCATACGTCATTCTTTTTTTCTCAAAAACAAATCTCAGTTTTTTATTGATGCATTATTTCTCGAAAATTTCATGATCCATTCAAAATCAAATATTGGTGCCGGAGGGGCATTGGTTGATTTTGGACAATCAGCTTCATTTGCTTTGGGAGCCGGTTATCAAATTAAGCAATTTGCTTTTGAATGTCGTTATGAAATGCCTAGAAATATATTGGATAACTATGTTTTTCTCTTCTCCGATTATAGTGGGATTTCTTTTATTGTTGGTTATAAGTTGTTTTAAAAAAATATTTAAGAACCTCTATTTACCAGGCTGTGTAAACTGTCTTAGATATTTAAGATGTAATTGCAAAACGCTCATTAACCATAATACCAACAAGGGTTGCTAAGACTTTAAAATTATCCTTATTATCAAAGCAACATTACTTCTCTTACAACTTAAGCACTTTAGCATATTCAGTATTGCCATTGTTGTCAATAATTTTAATAATGTAAGTGCCGCCGGTTAAACTGCGCAAACTGATAGATTGTCCGCTGCTATAGCCATTGATTGTTTCCAACACTTTGCCACTAATTGACAGCACCTGCACAGATTGCAGAGTTGTGTTGCTTTTTCTGTAAATATTAATGATATCGCTTGTTGGATTAGGAGCAATGGTCAGTCGTAATGCCTCGCCAAACCTGGCTGAACGGATGTCGGAATATTTGCTGCTGCCGTCTTTGTCTATCATTCTGAGGCGGTAAAAGGCTGTGCCGCTGACCTGCCTGTGTTCATAACTGTAGCTGCTATTGTTTCCTTTGGCGGCAATCGTTGCAATGCCCTCAAATGACTTACCATCTGCGCTGTACTCCAGCACAAAGCGGCTGAAGTTTTGCTCACTACCACTCTGCCAGGCAAGCCGTGCGGTGTTGCCCAGCGCAATGCAGGTGAAACGGAGAAGTTGTAAGGGAAATACGCCATATACTATAGGGGCGCACAGGTTCATGGGGGCAATGGTAGGATCTATTTGGGTAAAAGTGAAACGAGGTATATTTGAAAGATTCATCCAAATACTACCAAAATCTGGGGATCTTCCACTTTGTCCTGTTGCCCACATTGTACCATCTGCTTTGAGTATGTAAGAAAATGTTTCACCGGCAAAAATATCTACTACATTAGTAGCAACAAGTGCAGGTGTTACTACACTATACAATGATCCTGCACCTACTGCCCCTTCTCCATTGTAGCCCCAACCATAGACATTGCCATTTTCGTCAAGTGCTAAGGCATGCTGGCCATCATTATTGGATGATAAAGCAACAATAGGTGCTGCTGAAAATGGAAAAATAATTTTAGTGGGTAGTTTAAAACTGTCATATAAACCAGCCCCTAATCTTAAAGTACCTGCATAAATTTCTCTCCCAAAACTGAAAACTTGTCCGGCAGAATCTAAACAATACACTATACTATTATTTCCCTTAATGTCTATAATATGTGACAATCCAGGAATGGAAATGGGTATTGTTGAGCTGTCGTGGGCAAATGACTTATATCCACCTGTTATTTTTACTGTTCCATCATTTAATAAAATAACTGAAGCTTCTTTAAATTGCAGCACATTAAGGTAACCAACTGCAATAGCACGAACTGCATTATTACTAATGCCAATCAAGGGTTGACAATGGTGTGAATAGTTTGAAAGGTTCTTGACTATCTATACCCAGTTGTTTAAAATATAGAAGCAGAGCCGTTTCTTTCGATTTATGAGATGGAAAGAAA
>JAYTGA010000351.1:0-4402 GCA_043733905.1 Segetibacter sp. | reverse complement strand
AAAAATTTATCGCAAATAGCAAAGGCCATTTGTATAGCGAAGTTTTAAGTAAATACCTAAAAGATTATGCTGTTTATGATATTGATACAAAAGCTATCGCTGAGTTTGTAAAAAGCCATTCTACTGCTCCACATTTTGAGTTGAAACTCGCTTCCGTTTCATTTCATCTTGACATGGAAATGAACGATATGAGAAGCGGGGATTTTAAAGCTGTAGAAATGGGTAATGATGGTGCTACAACTTTACCACAAATAATAGAACCAATTTACAAAGGCAAGGCAAACGATAATGCATCGAATGTAGTGAGTCTTACATGGATAAAACAATGTTTGAGGGCTATATAAAAACCGATAAAAAGTATTTGCATTTTGACATGCTTAACCGATATATGCCTAAGGATAAGAGTAATGCTATTGTAGCCTATTATGCAGATGATGTAATACCGGATGAGCGCATAACGTGCGGCTCTGAAAGACTCAAACAGGAAACAAATACCTATCATCAAAACTTAAAACCAGCTACCGGCAACTGTTATTTTCTGGAGATAGCAACAGTAGCAGACTATGAGTATTACCATGCATTTTCCAGCGATGCAATTATAGCTTTGAGCAGAATCAGGAACATACTCAATTTGGTAGAAGGTGTCTATACTCAATCGTACGATGCAAAGTTCATTATTCGCTACCAGCAAATTTGGACAACTGCTGCAGACCCTTATTCAGGTGATACGTTGCAAGCTATTTTACCACAATTTACCAACTGGTGGAATGCCAACCGAACCAACATAACAAGAGACGAAACTCAATTATATTCAGGCCGTACGGTGAGTAATAGCACAATAGGTTTAGCATGGATTGGAACCATTTGCAACACTACTTATATTATAGAAGTTTAGTTAACTATACGCCGGTTACCAATTCCATTATCATTCTTTCAGCACACGAAATGGGACACAACTTCGGAGCGAATCATGATGCCGCTTGTAATGGTCAAAATATTATGTGTCCTTATGTGCAGTCAGGAGTGCCACAATGGAGTTCACAATCGCTCACTGAAATCGGAAATTATATTGCAAATAATGGTAGTTGTATGACAGAAACATTCCCAGCCAATGCTACCATATTTGGCAATGGCTCGGGTATTAGCTACCTTAAAGCAATAGCTTCAAATAATATCAATATTAATTCATCGGATGGAGCAATACAACTATATTCAAGGTGGTTTTGGCTACATTGAAGCAGGCAATAGCATTGTCATTACTCCTACGTTGGCTAATTCTTCAGGGCTGATTGCTCCGGAGGGAAGTGTATTGCTAATGAGAATTAGTGATGTCTTAAATTCCTGTGATGTCATAAGCAAACAAGCAAATGGCATAGATGGAATTATAAGCAAAGAAGCTGAATCAGGCGTAAATAATGAGGTAAAAATTTATCCTAACCCATCTAACTACCAATTCAACATAAGCTATCAATTAAAAAGCGAACAGAATGTAAAAATTTCAATTTATAGCACAGATATGAAACTAGTCAAACAAATCCTGCATCCTAAACAGTCTTTAGGTACTTATATAGAAGTGGTAGATGCCAGCAATTTTAATTCAGGAATATACTTTGCAAAAATAGAAAGAGGTAATGATGTACAGACAAGGAAATAGCGATAGTTCATTAAAAACTGAATACTGTTTCCCATCAGAAAGAGAGCCGTACAAAAAGTGCAGCCTCTTTCTTTTTCTGAAAACATGCCTTTCATTAACTTACAGATTGATACAAGCTACCTATCCTCTAATTCACAATCAACACCGGAATCCCCAACTTGTGCCTTACCTTATCCACCGTTTCACCATATAAATAATCCATGAGGCCGCTGTGTTGGTGGGAGCCCATGACAAGCATGTCGGCATTGGCTTCGGTCACAATTCTGACGATTTCATTTACACGGTTTTTATAGCCAAGCACACCATCCACTTTCAATCCTTTGGCTTTTAGCTGCTCCACATAGGATTGAATGTGCTGCTTGTCATCACGGGTTTCATAATCGTCTGACACCTCGCCCAAAGCCCTGGCCGATGCGCTTTCCACAATGTGGATCAGCAAAAATGCCGTGGCGGAATTTCCCTGCGCAAGGGCGTGTGCAATCAGCTTTTCATCGTTGTTGCTGAAGTCGAGTGCAATGGCGATTGTGTTGAGTTTGGGGATCGCAAAATGTTGCAACAAAGCAGCACCGGTGTGCATCCTTGCAGATTCAGTTCTGCTTTTCTTTTTGCGAAGGGGAAGAACACTCATTAAAACAAAGAGGATGGAAAACGCCAGCAAGCCTGCAATGATCAGCATTTTCCAACCGATATTGATGTTGCTTGCGAATATTTCAACAACCTGGTCTTTGACCATTCTTCCGTTCAGGTAAATAAGCACACCTGCTATGAGCCATGCAATTGCCTTGACATGCCACCTGATGGCAAACGAACCCATTGTTGACTTGTCGCTGACAAAATGAATGAGCGGAATGACTGCAAACCCCAATTGCAAACTGAGTATGACCTGGCTGAATACAAGCAAACTATCCACCCTTGAATCGCCAAAAACAAGAATGACAATGACCGCCGGAATGATAGCCAGCATCCTGGTTATCAGCCTTCTTATCAGCGGATTGAGGCGCAGGTTCAGGTAGCCTTCCATCACGATTTGCCCGGCCAGTGTGCCAGTGATGGTAGAGCTTTGCCCGGCTGCAATGAGGGCAATGGCAAACAGGTAAGGGGCAAGATGACTGCCCAGCAACGGTGCCAGTAAACGGTGAGCTTCTTTCAGCTCTGCCACGCCTGTGTTGCCCGTTTTAAAAAAGACGGTGGCTGCCAGAACCAGTATGGCGGCATTGACAAAAAAGGCTGCATTTAATGCAATAGTGCTGTCAATGAGATTGAAACGAAGAGCCTGTTTGATAGCTTGTTGCGTACCCGCAATTTTTCGTGTTTGCACCAATGCAGAATGCAGGTAAAGATTGTGCGGCATCACTGTGGCGCCAATAATTCCGATGGCTATATACAATGCTTCCGAGCTTGGTATGGATGGAACAAAACCTTTGACAAGTTCGCCCATGGCGGGTTTGGCAAGAAAAATTTCTATTAAAAATGAAAAGCCGATGATGGCGACCAGCCCGATGATGAAGGCTTCCATTTTGCGCATACCCATCCGTTGCAGGTAAAACAGCAGGAACGTGTCCAGAACGGTAATAGACACCCCCCAGATAAGCGGCAGACCCGTGAGCAGTTGAATACCAATGGCCATGCCCAAAACTTCGGCGAGGTCACAGGCGGCAATCGCCAGTTCGGCAAGGACATACAAAGCGAAATTGACCGCTGGCGGATAAACTTCGCGGTTGGCCTGTGCAAGGTCTATGCGGCGGACGATGCCCAGTCTTGCACTCAACCCTTGGAGCAGCAAAGCCATCAGGTTACTCATTAGCAAGACCCACAAAAGCGAGTAACCAAACTTTGCACCGCCCTGCAAATCGGTGGCCCAGTTGCCCGGATCCATGTATCCAACGCTGACAAGATAGGCCGGGCCGGAATAGGCCAGGAGCCTGCGCCAGCCTCGCTGCGGCTTGGTCAGGTCAATGCTTTCGTGAACTTCACTCAATGATGCATCTGTTGTTCTTCTTTCCATTTATACGGGTTTTACAAATAGCGTTTGCGCCAGTTGCTGGCTAATGCTAAAAGCAGGATATTTATCAATTTTTATTTCTACCGAATTGTCGAAGCTGAATTTTTGAACGACCTGCAAAATGGTGCCGATGCCAATGTTTTTGTGGCGGAGCAGTTCCAGCAATTCGGTTGACTGGCTGCCCACAGCACTCACTTCAGCATTTTTGTTCAGGGTCATGTCAATGAGGTTAACCTGTTTGCTGATTTCCATTTTGCCATTGCTGTCAGGTATCGGGTCGCCATGAGGGTCGAACCGGGGAAAGCTGAGATAGGCATCGAGCCGCTCAATCAGTTGGATGCTATTGATGTGTTCCAGTTCTTCAGCAATGTCATGCACTTCGTCCCAGCCAAATTCTAATTTATGCACCAGGAAATATTCCCAAAGCCTGTGTTTGCGTACAATGTTGAGTGCAAGTTTTTTTCCCTCTTTGCTTAGTGTGAAACCTTTGTATGGTTCATAATTGAGGAGGTTTTTAGCCTTTAGTTTCTTGAGCATGTCTGTTACAGACGCAGCTTTCGTCTGTAACTTTTCGGCCACTTCATTTGTTGTTACTACATCGCCGGTATGTTGTAAATGGAAAATAGCCTTGATGTAGTTTTCTTCGCTGGCAGAGAAATTCATAATTTTTATAAAAATTATTTAGACAAACCTAAACATTTTTTTTATAAAAAATGAATTTGTAAAGATGAAACAAGACTTATTTT
>JAYTGA010000350.1:0-35628 GCA_043733905.1 Segetibacter sp. | reverse complement strand
CAATGCCATTTCCAAACCTATATTATTGGCTTTGCCAAAACCAAGGTTATTTACTGTTTCTATAAGTTGATATTCAGGAAATTTATTTTTGATGATATGCACGGTTTGATCCGTAGAGGCATTATCAATAATAATGACTGAAACACGTAATGCACTATCTCTAAGACTTGCCAGACATTTTTCTATCCATTTGTCACCATTCCAGGTGACAACGATTGAAAAAATGTTCATTTTATGCTGTCTGCATTTTCCTATTGAACAATTCTACCAGTTTATCTTTTGTTGCCTCATAATTGAAGGTAGCCGCCAATTTTTGACCTTCTTCCCGCATATTTTTTAACTGAATTTGCTTTTGCTCAAAATTTTCAATTAAATCAAATACATGATTGCTTAGGCGAAAAACTTCGTTGTTAGGAAAAACAAAAGCGTTTTTATTATTTATCATGTAATCCCGTGGGCCAAATGCTTCGTAGCAAATAGCGATGCATCCTGCAGACATTGCTTCAACGCAAGATGCATTGAATGATTCAAAGGTATTTGTAGTAATAAAAAAAGTGGCTTCCTTCATTAGTTGTGCAACTTCCATGTGTGTTTTGCCTTTCAGGACAATGATTTTCCATTTACTTTTAAAAATGGAGGTGATGCCTGATGGATTTATTTCCTTCAATTTATCGTCTATTACCCGTTTTACTATTCCAAAATCCTGCTGCTGAAATTTGGGATACATTAAAATAATTTTTTCCCGATTGTGAAGTTTATTCTCTTCTTTGTGAAAATAGGGAGCAATAAAAGGAGGAATCATATCTGCTTTTAAGCCTGTAAATTGTTCTATGACTGGCATCATATGTGGCATAATGCCAATGGCACTTTCAAAACCTAAACTGAGGTGAGTTTCATTTTCAGGCAACATTTCAAACAAAAATGACGAAGCCTGAACAAAAAGAATTTTTCTACATTTCAATTTTTTAAGCCACTTCCGATTCACATTCACTTCTGCAACAATCAGGATGTCTTCAGGTAAAATAGAAGGCGATTCATTCCAATAAACGACAGGCACTTTTACATCAAGCCAAGTGACTTTGTAGCCCTTTTTCTCATGAATAACAAATGCATTAAAACTAGCCTCGTTTAAAGCAAGCACATGATGATAAATAATTCCCAAACCCCAACTTGGCGTATCATAGTCAGAAACTAAATAAAATATTTTTCCTTTTGCAGCCATTTATTCCTGTTTAAAAATCTATTGAATTTTTTTAATTGTTTTAAGAATTATTGGTGGAGTAATGTTGCGGATAATTTTTTTGATAAGACTATCCTTCCTGGCTTCAGTTAACGGAGCTATATCAGCAACATTGTCGGGTCTTGCCTGAAACAAAGTTGAATGTGCCTCTCCACTTATTTCATGTGCTGGGCGGCCATTGGAATAATAATAGAGTGCCAAAGATTTCCTGCTTCTGTCTGGTGGGCAGGTTAACGGATCAGGATGACCATGATATGAAAAATCAGTAGTTGAAAAGATTGCCATTGTATTGAATAGAGGTAGTATTTTGACATGAGAAGTTTTCATGTCTGCATCCCACAATTCAAAATGCCCGCCATAACTTTCTTCCCAATTTCTATTTAGATAGACCAATACGTTTAGTCGCCTGTCGAGATGAGTTGTATTGTGTTTATTAAAATCAGCATGAATTTTAAGCAATCCGCCAGGTTTAATTTCATGCATTCCACCACCGAAAAGATATGGATCTGGCAGAAGAATTTCTTCTATACCTGTTAATTCCTGTAAAAATTCTAAAAAAGGTTGTGAATTTAAAAAATGAACAAATCCTTTGGAAATATCACCTAATTTATACTCGCCTTTACCTGCTAATTTTTTTTCATTGTTATTATCATATTTGATAGCATCAATTTTCGACAAATCAGGAAATTCTTCAACCACAATGTCTAACATTTCGGGATTGAAAAAATTGGGCAATACAATGTGTGGAAATGGTGATGCCTCTACATATTTTGCCTTATTACTTTTGGCAATTTCCTGTAGTTTATCAAGTGATTCAGAAAAATATTTCATAAAGTGGTTGAATTAAATAATGATTAAATTAGTTACGAACAAATAAATTCCTGAATTTTCTATATGCCCGGTAACCAAATTGCTTTTTTGCCTCATTAAGTGCATCTGCCGTTTCATATAGTTCTTTGTAATCGTTAGCAAAAGCAGGAAAATGTTCTTTCAACATTTGCTCTCTTTCCATAGCAATTTTACCCAACTGTGTGGAGCTAAGGCCGCCAAGCATAAAATTTGTAACGGTCGTATTGACGTGTTTGTAAGAACAATTGTATTTGCAAATGGCTAAAGTAAAAAACGCCCAATCAGAAGCTATTTTAAAATCTTCGCGGTACAAGCCAATTTTATCAAAAAGCATCTTGCGAATCAGCGTGCAGGGATGAGGCAGAGAATTGATGTAAAAGAACTTAAAACTGAGTACCGAAGGAAAAACGACTTCTTTAAACTTTTTTCCTTCTGTGGTTTTTATATTTCCATAAATAACATCTGCGTTATTTCCTTCTTTTACTAATTGTTCTAAAGGATTTCCCGGCATTAAAGTATCGCCGCTATTCAGAAACAATAAATATTCGCCATTTGCCTTTGCAATTCCTTTGTTCATTGCATTATAAATGCCAGTGTCTTTTTCGGATATAATAGTATGAACGTTAGCGGAATATTTTTTGAGAATTTCTTTACTTTCATCTTTAGAATCTCCATCAATAACAATGTATTCTATTTGCTGATAAGGTTGGGAAATAACCGATCGAATCGTTTGCTCCAGACCGGCAGCATTATTAAGATTGATTGTAATAATTGTTATTTTCGCTTGCACTTTCTATCCTCTACAACATTTTTCCTTGAATTTTATACAAAGACAACATAGCTGAAGTTTGATACCATGCCCAAAAAAGAGAAAGAAAAAAACCTAAAAACCCATCTTTAAATCCTTTTTTTGTCCAAAAAGAACGTTTAAACTCATAGTATGGAGCTTGCATAACTTTTTTAAGAGTTGTTCTTTCTCCCAGATTATACCTGTCAACTCCTTCATTTACCAAATATCTTCTATGCTTCCCTATAAAAACTTTCCAACTGCTCATCCAATAATGATGAAGAACATTTGATTCATGTATGTTTGGAGCAATGTTTATTGAATGAAAACCAGGTTTTAATTTTCGACCATAATGAGCTATCGGCTCAAAAGCAAAACGATTCTTATTAACCAATAAAAATTTATGATTTAATCCTCCCCACACTGTTCCTCTTAGCTTGGTTTTTTTAAAATAAAACGCCCAGGGAACTACAATAGCACCTACATCGGGCTGGGAAGTCAGTTCATTAAATCGTTGAATGATTTCGGCTGAAAGACTTTCATCCACCACTTCGTCAGGATCAATAAAAACCAGCCAATCGTTTTTTGTACAATGAACAACTTCAGACTGAATTTTTTCGCAAAAAGGGACCTTTGATTTTTTATAAATATGCTGCGCATATTGCCCGGCCACCTTCAACGAATCATCTGTTGACCCTAAATCGGTGTAATGAATGTCGTTGCAAAAATCTATTGACTGAAAACATGCCGGCAATAATTTGGCTTCGTTAAAACCGACAATCATTGCAGAAATAGGATATTTTTCCAGCTTTTATTTTTTGGGGAAATAATCAGAATTGTCTGACCAAAATAATAAACTGGTCTTGAAGAAAGGGTAATTTTCGGGCAATCCGGTATAGTTTGCTGCGTGGGTGAACTAGTGTGCAATACTTCAAGCCCGTAGTTTTAAAACTAAGTTTGGCAAATATTTTTTTTAACCCTGCCGGTGTAAAATGCCAAAAATGCTGGTCAGGAACCCAGGCATACCATTTTTCTTTTCTAAAACGAGGCAACAAAGCTCTGTAATTGGTTTGAGTCAGCATAATGCTACCCCCTGGTTTTAAAACACTTGCCACTTTTTTCATAAATGGGATAGGATCTTCCACATGCTCAAACACATGCGACATCATAACAAGGTTGAATTTTTTATCGGTAACTCCATTGTCAAAATAAGTATTTTTAACAGACAACCCTTTTTTGATAGCTCTACCCGCCCCGGTGGCACTTGGTTCTATTCCTTCTATATTTTTAAAACCTGATTTTCTTAATTCTTCCATTAATATGCCTTCGCCACAACCGATTTCCAAAATGTCTGCCTCTTTATTAAAATTTTGCACAATCATTTTAGCCTGCATCCTGATGAGCATTTGCCAGTCAGGTTGCAAATCCTGGATAGAAGTAAGCTTTTCTGCTTTTTCTTTATTTTCACCTGAGTGAAAATCCATATTGACATAATCCGGCAATATGGGTGGGGGGTTGGTGAATGCAATTTTGCAACGGCCACATTCCAAAATTTGAAAATTCTGCGCTTGCAAAACCAAGTTCAAATTTGTGTTTCCGCAAAGTTTACAAGGTCCGTAATTGTGCATATTTTTAAGAAAGAAATGCTTTTATACTTTCTTTAATTTTTATAAACTGGTATTCAAGTTTATCTACGTTGTTTAAAGGAAGTTTGCCCCTATGTGTGTGAATAATGGTTTTGTAAGGTGAGTTTTTAAAGCTATCCGTCACATATTCTTTGTGGAGAAACTCATTTTCATCTCTTAATTCTTTTGCCTTATAAATATTTCCCCATTGAGAAGGATCTCTAAAAATTTCAATATTATATTTTATACCCAAAATTGAAAGTATAGATTGATCGTGCCTGTGATCTTTAAAGTCGGGAAGATTGGGCAACCCACACAAATTTTCGTTATCACTTATAATCCTTTCATCTTTTGCGTATGAAAGCCATTCAGAAACCAATTTAACAGTATAGTCACATTTTTTAAATACAATATAGCAAGCTGATATTTGTGAACCTGTATGATATTGTTCAGTATCACAATTCATGTAATAAAAGCAATCTCTTTTAGTCCAGGTACTATTTAAATGATCGTCATTGCTGAACAAAATCATGTTTTTAATCCTAACTATGTTAAGCAGAGGTTCAATATCGCCAACAAATTGAGTAGCTGAATCTAAATAAAATAAAATATCATCATCCTTCATTTTATTTAGGATATAGTTAATAATAAAGGGTTTCCACAACCAATATCCGGCACCGCGTTTAGCTTGAAGAATTTTATGGTTTTCATTGAAGAATGCTTCTTGATTTTTTAACCATAAGTCATTGAATTCCAAAATGTGATCTATTCCAACTTTTTTAGCAGATTTTCGTAATGTCTTTTGACTTTTGAAAAATTTCTTATCGGAATATGAGGCTAAATAAACAGACATAAATAAGTAGAAACTATGCTTTAATCTATTTTTTTAATAATGCAGATTTGAGACCAGAAATGAATGTATTCAACATTCCCTTTGCGATAATCTAAATCTTTCAATAGAGACTGAAAAAATGTATCCATATCGGAACGATGATTCACTAATTCTAAAGTAGGCTCATTTAAATCCATGCCGGGCCACCCGCCTTCTTTAATGTCACTTGCCAGTTTTTCTTCCAGGTAGGTGCATTCCATGTCTTCAATAATGTATAAACTACCTTTGGGCAATCTATCAAAGATCAACTTGAATGACTGAATTGTGAGTTCATTAATGTGGCTTCCATCATCCAGAACAATGCTGATTTCCGGATGTTCCTTAAATATTTTATTTACAATTTCTGCAGATATTTGACTGCCTATGTATGTGTGAACCCTGTTTTCTTTAAAAGCAGTAGCCGGATTTATATCAAGCCCAATGATTTCTCCCTTTTTGAAAAAATCCCTGAAAGTTCTGAGAGATGCTCCATCCCTGATGCCAATTTCGAGCATCTTAATTTTTGAATTTTGATATTGCCTAAAATAAAGGTTATAAACGTCTAGATATGTTTTGCCCGCAAATGAATGATATGGATTGACTTTATCGGTACCATTTTTTTTTCCATAATCTTTTAAAGTCTGAGGCGTTCGGTTGTAAAGAACTTTTTTAACCAATGATTTGATTGATTGTAGCATATTTGTATTTATAATTTAATTCAATAAAAGCCATCCATTTTTAGAAGCACTGAACACTAAACCCGTTTCAGTAACAATTCCATTAAAAAATATTGTTATTCGGCCATCGGTTTCTCCATAGTAATGGTTGCCCGGATCAGATAAGCCCAAAATCAGTTTAAAATTTCCATTATTCATATTAGTTGGCAGGTGAATAACTGACCGTAATTCAAATGCACCTGCCGGCACTTTTCTTACAACTCCGGTCATATGGTCTGGAGAAAAAAATGCCAGGGGATAGTCCTCATTATCATACAAATTAGCTTGCAGGCTAAGTGGCATCTCTTCGCTTACATTTCCTTTAATTAAAACATTCAACGTACAATCGCTTTCTAATTCAACATAGCATTCAGACGAACCATTTATCTCTATTTTTTCGACAGACAACCTGCTATCTATGCTTTTGAAACTAATTTTCTCTGCTAAATTTTCCTGGGATGCATTGGTATAATTTTTAATTGCGTCTTCAATGGTGCCGTCATAAGTCATTTTCCCATTTTCCAATATGATACCCTTATCACATATTTTCTTGAGTGCAGCCAGGTTATGACTGACAAACAATACGGTCCGACCTTTTAAATGACTCACCTCCTGCATCTTACCCAGAGCCTTTTTTTGAAACTCCACATCTCCCACAGCTAGCACTTCATCTACAATCAAAATTTCAGGTTCCAGGTGTGCGGCGACCGCAAAAGCAAGACGAACATACATGCCACTGCTATATCTTTTTACTGGTGTATCAATATATTTTTCAACCCCGGCAAAATCAACTATTTCATCAAACTTCCGTTTTATTTCCTGTTTGGTCATTCCAAGAATGGCACCGTTTAAAAAAATGTTTTCTCTTCCACTCAGTTCAGGATGAAAACCAGTTCCAACCTCGAGCAAACTGGCAATTCTTCCTTTTATTTTTATGCTTCCGGTTGTTGGAGTTGTGGTTCGGCTTAGTATTTTTAAAAGTGTTGATTTACCTGCACCATTTCTTCCAATTACGCCTAAAACTTCACCTTGTGCCACTTCAAAATTAATGTCTTTCAATGCCCAAACATAATCGCTGCCTGCTTTTGACGAACGATCGTTTTCCTCCCCTACTTTTAAAAATGGGTCTTCCTTTCCTCGTATTTTGTGCCATAACCTATTTACATCGTGTGTAAGTGTACCCGTACCTACAGAACCCAATCTATATTGCTTACTAATATGTTCTACCTTAATAATTGTACTCATTAAAAATCTACCTGTTAAATTTCTTTGATTTTAAATTTTCTGACTTTTAAAAATATTTCAATCAAAAATTTATTTTCAGCTTGCTTTTTTATAATCGCCTCTGGAAAAAAACTTTTCTATCAGGCAATACATTAAAATAAAAAAGTAGCGGCTGCCCATTTCTTTTATTTTTAACTTTGAAATGCCCTCTTTCCTATTGCGCCATGAGTTTGGAACCACGGTGAAGGAATAGCCCCGCACAATACTTTTGACAGAAAGTTCTATTGTAAGATTGAAGTGCGGTGATAAAAATGGCTTAATTCCATCAATAGTTTGTCTTTTATACAATTTAAAAGCATTGGTCGCATCATTGTATCTTGTTCCCACCATAATACGAATAATGGTGTTAGCAATACGATTAATAACCAATTTATGAAATGGGTAGTCAATCAATTTGCCACCGCGAATGAAACGTGAACCGAATACACAATCCACATTGTCTTCTATCATCCGGTGATAAAAACGAACCAGGTCTACAGGATCGTCCGACAAATCTGCCATCATGACTGCAACACAATCTCCGGAATATTTTTCAAGCCCATAACGGACTGCATAGCCAAAACCATTAGGGCCATCATTGGTATAATAAACCAGGGAAGAAACCCCTTCTTTCAATTTTTCTAAAACTTCAATTGTATTATCTTTTGAATTATCATTTACAACGACAATTTCATGGTCAATTTTATATTTAGTCATTGTTTCAAATAAATTGCTAACCGTTTCGGCAATAGAACCTTCCTCATTGTAAGCCGGAATAACGATAGACAATTTTAGCATGAATAATTTATAAAAGTTCTACCCTATTGGTTTTAAAAAGTAGTTCATCAAAATCGCCAAAACCATGTTTGACTTTCTTGTTGAATGTAAAACCATTTTTTTGCAGCAGTTTTTCTATCTCTTTATCGCTTATAGAATTAAGATACATATCATCATGATGATGTTCTAATTGTATAAAATCAATTGTAGATGTTGTTTTTGAAAATAGACCTTCCAGGCATTTAAGTTCATGACCTTCTGTGTCTATTTTTACAATATTGATATGTTTTAAATTTTGGTTTTCAATAAAATCGCATAGTTTGATGACTTCCACTTCAAAAGAATCTGAAATCAATTCTTGTGGTTTTACACCCAGCACTTTTGATTTCATTTTCAAATATTCGGAAGAAAAATTTAATTCTTCAAAAGTAGAAGTTTCATCAGTAATTGTTTCTTTCAGTACCAAAGTACCGTTTTGGTTACTTACGCCTTTGTTGACCAATTTTACATTGGGCAAATCACCAAATTTTTGATTTAGCTTTTTATAAAGTTTATGATTGGGTTCAAAAGCATGAATAGTAGCATCAGGAAATAGTTTCAGGAAAAATTGTATTGTTTGACCTTTGTTTGCGCCCACATCCAGAATAACCGGATTTTTTATCTTTATGGCTTCTTTATAAAAAGCCTGAAGCCGTGGATAAAAAATGAGGTTCTCATTCACACCTATTAAAAACTGTATAATTTTTACTCTTAAAGACATTTTGTTATTTTAAACCCTTGATCTCAAACCATTAAATATTTCTTCAAGTGTTGTCGTGAGGTCATATTTCCAGTTCCACTTGGGATAATGTTCTTTGAACTTGGAAAGATCGCTGATATACCAAATATGATCGCCAATGCGGTTGGTATCTGAATAAGTGAAATTAATTTTCTTTCCGCTAATTTGTTCGCATAATTTGATGGCTTCTATCATGGAGCAGTTTGCAAATCTTCCACCGCCAGCATTATAAACTTCACCAGGTCTGGGATTTTGATAGAATTCCCAAAACATATTTACCAGATCAGCGCTGTGAATATTATCTCTGACCTGCTTGCCTTTATATCCAAATACAGTATATGAATTTCCATTAATAGCACATTTCATTAAATAAGCCAGAAAACCGTGCAGTTGTGTACCCGAATGGTTGGGACCCGTCAGGCAGCCTCCTCTAAAGACTCCGGTATTCATTTGAAAATATTTTCCATATTCCTGCACCAGCACATCTGCTGCAAGTTTTGAAGCTCCAAACAATGAATGTTTTGAATGATCAATGCTCATTGTTTCGTCAATTCCCTCTTTGAAAAATGGATGATTTTCCTGTAACTCCCATCGTGTTTCTTGTTCTTCCAAAGGCAGAAAATTAGGAGTGTCGCCATACACTTTGTTTGTGGAAGTGAAAATGAAAGTAGCCTGTGGGCAAAAGATTCTTGTCAGTTCCAGCATGTGAAGTGTCGCTGTTGCATTTACATTAAAATCCGTTAAAGGTTCTTTTGCCGCCCAATCGTGGCTGGGCTGGGCAGCGGCATGAATAATAAGTTTAATTGAACTGCCATATTTTTCAAATATCTTCTTTATTTCTTCATATTCTCTCAGGTCTTTTGAATAATGAACATAATTAGAATTTTCTTCAGAAAGTCTTTGTAAATTCCATTTTGTTGAGGCTTCTTCACCAAAAAAATACTTTCGCATGTCATTGTCAATTCCAACTATCGTATCAAACCGGGATGAAAAAAACCTAACCGCTTCGCTCCCAATTAAACCTGCCGACCCTGTAATAATTGCAACTGACATAAATTAATTTAAAATTGATTTCAACTGTGTTTCATATTTCATTGCCCAGTCAAAAATTTCATTCATTATTTCTTTTGGCTTATACAAAGGTTCCCAACCAGTCTCGCCTGATATTTTTGAATTGTCAGTTATATAAAGCCGTATATCAGCTTTTCGATTTTCTAAAACGGGTGTTATTACAATTTTGTTTCCCGTAAGGCATTCACAAATACTTGTCAATTCTAATAATGAGATGCTACAATCTAATCCACCGCCAACGTTGTAAATATTACCCTTAAACTTTTCTATAGCTGAAATTTGGATATCAATAAGGCGAAATAAATCATGAACATGCAAAATATCACGAACCTGCTTGCCCAATCCACCATAACCATTGAAAGTAAGTGAACTTTTCCAATAATGTTTTAGCAACCACAACACTACAACACCCTGATCCACCTTCCCCATTTGCCAAGGGCCAGTAATGACACCACACCGGTTAATAACAGCTTTGACATTCAAAAATTCCATATATTCCTGAATGATTAGTTCCGAAGCAAGCTTTGTAGCACCGTATAAAGACCTTGGTCCTTCTAAAGGAAACTCTGTTGTAATACCAAAGGCTGATATGCCTTTGATGATTTGTTGATTTGAAATAATAAATCTTTCAGTAGTTTCTTGATATTCCACTTCATCCAGCTTGTAAAAAGGATAAACACGACTTGTAGATAAAAAAATAAAACCTGCGTCGTATTTTAAAGCATAATTGAGGCAATTAATTGTTCCGTTAAGGTTTGTATTAATTACATAATCTGTAGATTCATTCAATCCGGCCAAAATGGAAGGCTCAGCGGCAGCATCTATTAAAAAATCTATGAACCCAACGGTTTCAATGTCTTCTTTATTTCTTATATCTCCATGAATAAACGTTACTCCTGATGCTTTTAACCTTTCAATGTTTAATTCAGATCCTCTTCTTTTTAAATTGTCTAACACAATCACTTGATACAAAGGATATTTTTCCTTAAAATAAACTGCAAGGTTAGAGCCGACAAAACCACATCCACCAGTAATGAGAAGTCGCATTAATTACAATAATGTCTAAATAAAAGTACGATACATTTTATAGAAGATAGGCAAAATCCAACTTTCACCACCAACGGTTGACAATGCAAAATCATGTGCGGGAAAAAAGATGCAAAACATCATGACACTAATTGTAACCAAACGAACTATTTTAATATTTTCTGTTTTACTTAGAAAAACCAACGAGATTAAAATGGCAGGAAAAACATAGTTAATGCTTCGGGAAAGATCTGCTACCCAAAAAGCTGCAGCTAATGAAGCGAGGACCCCACCAATAAATAAGAAAGCGAACAAAAATTTCTTATTAAAAATACTTACAATGGCAGGAATGCAAATCAAAACAATTGTTGCCTCAAGTGTTGCAAAAAGAGCTAAAGGTATCGATTTGAGATTAAGATCAATGCGTCCCCATCCTAAATATGAGTAAGCATATTCATCATGAATTTGAAGATGTTTTTTTAAATAGAATCTCAATATATTGTAAATAGTAAAACTTATAACGAAAGGAATAAGAATGTTAATTTTTTTGAAAATGTCCTTGAGTGTAAAAGCAGTCCCGCACTCAGTCATCAATCTTAATAAATAAAATAAAGGAAATGATATAACTGCTCTTTCATCTACAAAAGCTGCCAAAATGAGAAATGGAATTGACAAAAGAGGCCGCTTTTGATAGGCAGCAAGCATTAAGAAAAAAAAAGCAAAACTGTCATAATGAATGAAATCCACAATGAACGTTTTGGATAGATAAATACATCCAAGACTAACACCGCCACAAAAAGTCAGAATTTTATCGCCTGTTACATTGAGTAAAAACTTCATTGCAAAGAATAAAAAAGCAACTTGAAGAATAACCTGCAACAAATAGATGTAGGTCATGTTTAAATGAAATATCCATGCAATGACCGGAACTGTAATTCTTGACCACCTTTTATCTAAATGAGAGACAAAGCCATCTTCATGGGGTTTATCTTTTAAAAAATTTTGTGCATCCTGCGATAACGGAGATTTAAATTGAAGTGTAAAATAATTAACCCCCCACCTCCATTGCTCAGAACAAGTTTTACATTTATGAATATCTGTAGGGTTTAGTTCAAAAGGAAGATTAAAACTAAACGGTGGGGAAAAAATAAAGCTAATTAATAATAACGCAACAGATGTTTTTAATATCCAATTTGAAACATTGGTAATCCTCTCAATCCGTGTAAGAATGATATTGTAAATATGAGTTAGGGTAAATCTATTCACTACGATGATTAACGATAATTTTAAAAAATTTGATGATCAAACAGTATCCATAAAACTTTTTTCAACCTTATTAAATAATAATAATCCAACAAATAAAACAATTAAAATAAAGACTGTGCTGTAACCTAAGCTCAAGATTGTAAATGTACCCCGGTTAAATATTGAGTACCTAAAAGCTTCGACAATAGGGGTTAATGGATTTATTTCTACCCATTTTGCATAGCTTTTTCCTTTCAGAAAAGAAAGAGGATATGCGACTGGAGTTGCATACATCAATAACTGAACAGCGAAAGTAATTAATACAGAAAAATCTCTGTATTTGGTGGTGAGGGATGAAATAATAATCCCCAACCCAAGACCAAGTGCAGCCATCATCATCACTAAAACAGGTATTAGCAGCCATGACCAGCTTATATAAATAGGAACATGCTCTACAAAAAAACAATACAATATCATTATAAAAAGCAACAAAAACTGGATGCCAAATTTAATTATATTGGATAAAACAATTGAGAAAGGAAGTATTAACCGAGGAAAATAAACCTTCCCAAAAATGTTTGAATTTGTTATAAAAGTGCTGGAGGTTGCATTTAAGCAACTTGCAAAATAATTCCAGATAGTAATGCTACTCATGTAAAAAAGAAACTTTGGCTCTATACCATCCGTTGGAATATTGGCTATTTTTCCAAATACCAGTAAAAAAATAATTGTAGTAAAAATAGGCTGGATGAAATGCCACACGGGGCCAAGAATTGTTTGTTTATACTGTGCTACAAAATCTCTTTTTACAAAAAGTAACAGCAGATCTCTGTAATTCCATATTTCTTTCAGATTAAAGTCAAAAAAACCTGTTTTAGGCGATAAAACCATGTCCCACTCTTCATTTTCCTGTTTATTAGTTTCGGCATATTCATTTTTATTTTTTAAAGTTTCAACCATTCATTCAATCTTTTAATTTAAGTTTAAAGCATTCAAAAGATTTCTCTTGTAAGCATCATAACCGAACTTTTTCATTACTTCCTGTTGCGCAGGGATGTACTTTTCTTTATTTTCAATTACCTCTTTTAAAGCATTCGTGATTTCATCCTGTTGGTCAGGGTCCACTAACAATCCAAATTTTTCTAATGCATCCACAGAGCCGTCTTTATTACCACCTATTGCAGGCAAGCCATAATAAAGTGCTTCGACAAACACAATTCCAAACCCCTCTTTAGTACTTGGCATCAGGTAAATGTCTGCAAGTTGAAAATGATCGGCCAGATTTTCATCATCAATATATCCGGTAAAAATCACCGAATCACTAATACAATGTTCAGCAATCAGATTATCAAGCCATTGTTTCTCAGCTGGTTCATATTTACCAGCTATCATGTAGACGATTTGAGGATAATCCTTTTTTAATTCGGAAACTGCAATAATTACTTTTTCATAACCTTTGTCTCTATCATGAGCGGACAGGCGGCTTAATGTGAGGAGTAGTATACAATTTTTTTTAATTTTATATTTTTCTAATAAATTTTGGTCTTTTTCTTTTTTAATTATATTAGGAAGATAGGGGTCTAAACAATTATTGACTACCACACATTTCGCCCCGTCCACATGATGCAAATCTAATACTCTTTGTTTTGTATAATTGCTTACGCAAATGATTGTATCACAACTATTTAGCCAGAATTTCTTCCTGTTTGAAAAAGGTTTCCAAATCTCAATACCATGAGCAAACAAAACAAGTTTAGTAGAAGGGGAAATTAACTTAATAAAATAGCCAAAAAACAATAAATTGACATGGCTTATCAAAACCAAATCCATTTTTTTACCATTTGTGATGCTTTTAATTCCAAAAAGAAATTTATTTTTATTAAAAGATTTGAAAACTCTTGAAGGGAAATATTTATTGCTTTTAACCGGAATAATATTGTCATACATGGAATAAACAGAAAATAACCCATTTTCATTAAGGGTATAATCATTCAACACCTTACCTACTATGCGGCAAACCTTTTCAATTCCACCAGTTGAAGAAAAAATTTTAAGAGTCAAAAAAAGGATTTTAAATGGCCGCATTGGCGATATAATTACAAATCAATCTTTCTTGAAAAATGCAACGACCTTTTGGAAAATATTCTTCGGTTTTTTATTTTTTTCTGAATATCCATAATTGTAAGACATATTGTAGTTAAATCCATAACCATAACCATAGCCATAGCCATAGCCATAACCATATCCATAGTATGAATTAACTCCACTCATTTTTACATCATTGACGAGTAAATTTATATTTGGAAATGCTTTTCGGGTATATAATTCATTCACGTATTCCATCTGCTTTTTAGGTGTATATCGTTGGCGAACGAGATAAACTGTGGTGTCTGCAAAACGACTTAGAACTTTTGCATCGCTCACAAGACCAATTGGTGCAGAGTCAATGATAATAAATTCAAATTTCTCCCGCAAATATGCAAATAACTCGTCTATTTTTTCATCTAGCAAAAGTTCAGAAGGATTGGGAGGGATTGGTCCTGCAGGTACTATATACAAGTTAGGAATGCGCTCAATAGCCACAGGTAGTTCTTCTTTGGTGGCATCCCCAATTATATAATTACTAACCCCTTTTTTCTCGACAAGACCCATTGTTTTGGAAATTTTGGGCTTCCGCAAATCCATTTCAACAATCACAGTTTTTTTATTTGCAATGGCCCAAACGGCACCAAGGTTCATGGATGTAAATGTTTTTCCTTCACCTGCCATGGATGAGGTGACAAGTATAACAGGGTGTGGGATAGAAGAAATAAAATATTGAAGATTTGTACGGGCTACCCTGAATTGTTCAGCTATCATGCTCCTGTCTTTTTCACCTATTACAACCTCCCGATCAATCATTTTGTGATGAGAAATTTCACCAATTATTGGCATGTCGGTAATCTTTACAATATCTATACGACTTGTAATCTTATCATTTAAAAGGTCTCTAATATAAATTAATACCACCGGTATTAAAAGTCCGATAATTAAGCCCATTCTGTAAATTCCGGCTGTATCGGGACTCACCGGAATCCATGAGGATGTCGCAGGATCAACTGAAGTGGAATTAGAAGTGCTGGATGCCATCGTAATTGAAGATTCTTCACGCTTTTGCAGAAGAAATAAATACAATTTTTCCTTTATTCCTTGTTGCCTGCTGATTTCGTTCAACTCCCGTTCTTTAGAAGGTATCTCATTAATTTTTGACTTCAAAAGATCAATATCCCCTTTAAGGTTATTAATGACTGAATATTGTATCTTTCTAATGTTTGATAAATTCTCAACAATGTTGAGTCTTACTTTTTCAATTTGTGCTTCTTTAAGAACTATTGTCGGGTTCAATTCTTTGGAACCAGTCTTCAAATATGTTTCCCGTTCAAGAATTAATGTATTAAAACTTGAAATCAAAATGCCAAGAGTAGGATCATCGAGACCTAAAGAAGATGGCACAAGAGAATATTTACTAACCGGGCTATTTATATATCTTTCCAACATATCAATAACCTGTAGTTTTACTTCCTGCTCATTTAATTTATCAATTTTTGATTTGTAGTTTTCATATTCACTTCCCCCCTGGCTTTCAATGTCAAGTATCTGATTTTTTTGTTTATAATCCTGCAAACCTAATTCTACCTTACCTAATTCGTTCGTCAGATATATTAATCTTCCGTCAATGAACTTAACAGTATTGTCAACAACCTTATTTTTATTTTCAATAGTTGTGGCGTTATACGCATTTACCAATTCGTTTAAAATATCCTGACCTTTTTGAGGGATTTCAGTGGTAATTGTTATTCGTAAAATGCTAGCTTGTGCATTCAGTTGCCTAATATTCAGACCTGGAGCAATGCCAGATGCAGTTTGAAAAGGCGGTTGCCACTGCACAAGATATTTATTTTCAGGTACCGCAGCAGCAGGGTTGTTAACGTTAATTTTATAATCTCCCTGCCAACCATGAATAATTTCGCCTGATTTATACCATTTATTAGATAAGCCTAATACCTGAAAATTCTTTTTGCTATCAAACTTTATTGTTACATTAAACGGAAATGAAGAATCTTTTAAAAATAAAGACTCGTATGTAAAAAAAGGATTTTGATATAATTCTGTCCTTTTCAAATTACCTTCTACAATATATTGAGTATTTAATCTTAACGACTTTACAACTTTTGTCATTAAAGTGGCAGATTTCAATGATTCTATTTCATTTGCCAGGTTTGTCTTGGATTTGTAAATCACAATTTCATCCAATGCCTCAGCCCCGCCGCTCCCACCTCTTGAATTTTTATCATCCTTTATTAAAATGGAAATGTAAGAATTGTAGACAGGCACTTGATAACGCAAATAGATATAAGAAAAGGTAAGACAAACTCCCGTGGTCAAGACGAAAAGAGGTAGATAAATAACATACTTAAAAATTAATTCTTTTGGAGTAATTTTAAGTTTATCTGGTTTTCCCGTGTTGGCTATAGGTTCACTGCTTTTAGACACCTTAAGATTATAATTTAGAAATGTTTATTACTAAGAAAAATAATGTTGTGACTACCGAAATTACTGTTGCGAATATTGATATGCTTTTTAGAAATGCCTGATCATTATTATTTTTATCTGATTTAACTGGTGCTACATAAATAATATCGTTTTGATGAAGATTATAATAAGGTGAATTAAAAACATTTATTGAAAGTAAATTTACAGTTCCAAATTCTCTTACATTGTCTTTTTCACGAATCACGATTATATTATCACTTTTTCCATTAAATGTTAGGTCACCAGCAAGACCAATAGCATCAAGAATTGTTCCTTTTCCTTCCGGAAGAAACTTAACGCCGGGAGAGTTTACTTCTCCTAATACATTGACTTTATAGTTTAAAAGTTGGACATTTACTAAAGGATTATTAACATACTTTGACAAGCGAAATGTTAATGTGTCACTTACTTGTTGTGTTGAATAGCCATTTACAAAAATTTTGCCTAATTGGGGGAAATTAATATTTCCATCAGCCTCCACATAATAACCGGGAATAATTCCGTTTGAACTATTAATGAAATTAAAAGGGGCGACAGAATTAGGATCAAGCGCAGTAACGGCTATTGACAATTTATCGCCAGGTAATATAATCGTCTTAGATTTTATAACATTCTGAGCTATTAAAGAATCCTTTTTTTGATTGAAATACGTCATATCCATAAGTTTGGAATGAGTATGACAACTTATACAGATGATAATTAAAAATAAAATTATTAAGACCTTCGGAAATGTTTTAAATATCATATGATATTAAGGTGTTCTTTTATAATTTTCCAGAATTCTGACTAAAGTACATGGCTTCGCTACCTCAGTCACATTGAGGGATTGCATTTTATTAAGCAATTCTTTTGTCGAAATAAGAAATTCAACAAAAGAACTGTTGAATATAATTTCAAAATAAATATTATTATTAATAGTACACTTTTCTTCGATTGAGCAAATATAAATTTTAGATCGGAAAAATAATAGGTAAATTTACGAGAGTATAAATTTTCTTGGTTATTACTTGAATTATATTAAAAATGCTCATAAACAAATAAAAACTATTTCTTAAAAAATAGAAAGCCCGGTATTTAATATCGGGCTTTCTTTTATTAAAAAGATATAATATGAATTATGAATTAATCCTCCACTTTCAATTTCCCTTTTTGCTTTGCCATTACTTCTTCTGCAACATTGTTTGGAGCAGGATTATAATGGCTGAATTCCATAGTAGAAGTGGCGCGACCACTACTTAGTGAACGAAGCTGCGTCACATAACCAAACATTTCGCTCAATGGCACTTTGGCCTTGATGATCTGTAAATTGTTACGGCTATCCATCCCTTCCAACATTCCACGGCGGCGGTTAAGATCACCTGTCACATCGCCCATGTATTGATCTGGGGTAGTTACTTCCACTTTCATAATTGGTTCCAGCAAAACGGGTTTTGCTTTTCTGCCAGCCTCACGGAAGCCACCTCTTGCACAAAGTTCAAAACTCATTGCATCAGAATCAACTGCGTGAAAACTGCCGTCGTACACACGTACTTTCATGCTGACAACAGGGTAAGCAGCCAACACCCCTGTATTCATGGAGTTTTCAAAACCTTTTTGAATAGCAGGAACAAATTCGCGGGGGATTGACCCACCAAACAAATCGTTTACAAATTGGAAAGTGCCTTTTTCTTCTTTCAAAAATTCTTCATCGGCGGGTCCAATTTCAAATAAAATATCGGCAAATTTACCCCGGCCACCCGTTTGCTTTTTCAAAGTTTCCCGGTGATCTATTGTTTTTGTAAAAGCCTCTTTATAAGCAACCTGTGGAGCTCCCTGGTTAATTTCAACTTTGAATTCACGACGCATACGGTCAATGATAATTTCGAGATGCAACTCCCCCATTCCACTCAGGATTGTCTGACCAGTTTCTTCATCTGTTTTTACTCGAAGTGTAGGATCTTCCTCAACCAGTTTGGCAATTGCCATACCCATTCTATCAACATCGACCTGGGTTTTAGGCTCAATTGCCACAGAAATAACAGGCTCAGGGAAAGTCATGCTTTCCAATGTAATTGGATGTTTTTCGTCGCAAAGAGTATCCCCTGTTTTAATATCTTTGAAACCAACTGCTGCACCAATATCGCCTGCTTCAATAAAGTCAACCGGATTTTGCTTGTTAGCATGCATCTGCATAATACGGCTGATGCGCTCATTCTTTCCTGTACGTACATTTAATACATAGCTACCAGAATCCAAGCGGCCAGAATAAGCCCGGAAGAATGCCAAACGACCCACAAAAGGATCAGTCATGATTTTGAAAGCCAATGCACTGAATGGTTCTTTTGGATCGCAATGTCTCAGCACTTCTTCTCCTGTATCAGGATTTGTTCCTTTAATGGCTTCAATGTCCATAGGGCCAGGAAGGTATCTGACAACAGCATCAAGTGCTGTCTGAACTCCTTTATTTTTGAAAGATGAACCACACATCATAGGGATAATGGACAGATCAATGGTTGCTTTACGAATAGCTTCATGTACTTCATCTTCAGAAATTGTATTTGGATCATCAAAGAATTTTTCAAGCAATTTGTCATCGTATTCAGCCACTGCTTCAATCAACTCCTGGCGATATTGCTCTACTTCTTCGGCCATGTCTTCTGGAATAGGCACTTCTTTGAAAGTCATTCCACGGGTTTCTTCGTCCCAGATAATCCCTTTCATGGTAATGAGGTCAACGACACCTTTGAAGTTGTCCTCGGCACCAATTGGTAATTGCAGCGGAACTGCCTTAGCCCCCAACATTTCACGAACCTGTTTTACCACGTTCAGGAAATCCGCACCGCTACGATCCATTTTATTTACAAACCCAATCCGGGGTACTTTATACCTGTTTGCCTGGCGCCATACGGTTTCAGACTGAGGTTCAACGCCACTAACTGCACAAAACAATGCAAGTAAGCCGTCAAGAACCCTTAAAGAACGTTCAACCTCAACTGTAAAATCCACGTGACCGGGTGTGTCAATAATGTTGAACTTGTACAATTTAGTATCATCATTTTTAACTCCCTGCGTTGTAGGAAAATTCCAGAAGCAAGTGGTGGCAGCAGAAGTTATGGTAATCCCTCTTTCCTGCTCCTGTGCCATCCAGTCCATTGTGGCTGCACCATCATGCACCTCTCCAATCTTGTGATTGACACCGGTATAATACAGAATACGCTCTGTAGTTGTGGTTTTGCCTGCATCAATGTGTGCTGCAATACCAAAGTTTCGTTGAAATCTTAAGTCCGCCATGACCTTTTAATTGGGTTGTTTTATGTGTTTATTTTTTCAAAAAACAAAGAATGAAATGTAAAAAATTTTCACCCTTAAATTTTGAGGTGCAAAAGTAAGGGAATAATTTATCAGAAAGAAAGGTTGATTCAGTTAATTAACGGAAGAAGTGTTTTTATGAAAATGAAATGGAATTTCTATTTGCAAAAAAATTAGGATTATGTGCAACGTTAACCTCATCCCAACCCTTCTCCCAAGGAGAAGGGCAAGAAAAAGAAGAACCCTAAAAGTATAAAGTTTCTTCTGCTACTACTGTTGCCACTTAGCGAATATCTCGTGGTACAAGGTTTAATGATATTTGGCAAGATTTTGAGTAATTCTATAGGGGACACGAGGTCTTGCAAATGTAAGACCAGAATGTGTTTATGGAAGATACATAGGGGAGATATGCCGTAACCCGGGAGTGGATATGGTATAAGTCAAGTATAACTTAGGTATAAGATCGGTATAAGTCTGTTGCGCCTTATTTTCGGCTCATAAAAGAGTGTCTTCATACTTTCACTAAATTTCATAAACTAAAACAGTACAAATGGAATAAAGAATCAGGAGTGTAATTTTAGAACACCCACCTCCCTGCAAAAAGACAAGTTTGCTTGCAGGAAGGTTTAAAAAATTTGAATCGATTTTTCCTACTTATCAAAAACTGATTTGTAAAATCACCCCCCTCTGAGGATATATTCTTAAAAATAAAAAAATAATTTGGTTAAAAGTATTGAAACTAAAAATTACTTTATACTTTGTGGTATCAAAAAAAATTGGTGTTGAAAGATGAGGGAATTGGGTTGCTTTTGAAGGGCTTTCTGCAAAATTTTTTAAAGAGAGTTCTTGAGGGGGATAATGAAACAAAAAGAGGTTGAAAGAATAAAGTTTAGTGAGGAGATGTTATTGAAAGTTGAAAGAGGGAGCAGGGAATAAAAAAGCCTCCCGTTAATAGTCGAGAGGCGAACTAAATGTTTACACAACGGAAAAATCCTTATTGTGATTTGCTTCGTTGCAAATATAAGATTGAATATGAAAAAGAAACAAAAAAATTATGCAGGAATAAAGTTGAAAGCAAATCACAACTTACAATAACATTATATTCAAATACAATGTTTGAGTTTTAAACTTCCTGCATAATTAAAATAAAAAAACTGAAGCGTGTTTAGACTATTTAATGAGAATAATCGTGCACTTCTATTATCTGATAACATTGTTCATGTATTGAAACAAAGTTTTTATTTCAAAGCAAAGATAGGTATATTTGAATGTTATTGTAAGAATCATTTAAAATAAAAAAATGAAAACAGTTTTGGGATTAGATTTAGGTACTACATCAATAGGATGGGCTTTTGTAAAAGAAGCGGAAACAGAACATTCAACTATTGAAAAAATTGGTGTGCGGGTTAATCCGCTAACAACGGATGAACAAACTGATTTTGAAAAAGGAAAAAGCGTTTCATCAAATGCAGAAAGGACACTCAAACGTGGTGCAAGAAGAAACCTTGATAGGTATAAATTACGAAGAGAAAATCTTATCCATGCTCTGAACGAAAGTAGGCTAATAACAACCGAATCAACTTTAGCAGAAACGGATAAAGCTACTACTCATTCTACTTATTTCATTCGGGCCAAGGCAGCTACCGAACGAATAGAAAAAGAAGAATTTGCAAGGGTGCTTTTAATGATTAATAAAAAGCGAGGGTATAAAAGCAGCCGCAAAGCAAAAAATGATGATGAAGGGCAAATAATAGATGGAATGGCTGTTGCAAAAACTTTGTATGAACAGGAACTTACACCTGGAGAATATTCTTTTCAAATTTTAAAATCCGGTAAAAAATATCTACCGGATTTCTACCGAAGTGATTTGAAAGCGGAGTTTGAAAAGGTATGGAAAGTGCAAAGCAAATTTTATCCTGAAATACTAACCGAAGAACTAAAAAAAGAACTCAATGAAAAAGGGCAGAAAGCAACTATAGCTATTTTTCTATCTAGGGCTAAAATTTATACTGCCGAAAACAAAACAGGCACAAGGGATGAAAAGAAACTGAAACTGTATCAATGGAGAAGCCATGCCATTGTAGAACAATTAAAGATAGAGGAAGTAGCTTCTGTAATTGCTGAAATCAACAACAATATCAATGGTTCCAGCGGATACCTTGGGGCGATAAGTGACAGAAGCAAAGAACTCTATTTTAAGAAAGAAACTATTGGTCAATACCTATATCATCAGCTAAAAAAGAACCCACATACACGAACAAAAGGGCAGGTTTTTTACAGGCAAGATTACCTGGACGAGTTTGAAACTATTTGGGAAACACAAGCAAAATTTCACGAAGAACTTACGACTGAATTAAAATCTGAAATAAGGGATATTGTTATCTTTTATCAACGCCGTCTAAAGTCTCAAAAGGGATTAATTAGTTTCTGTGAATTTGAAAGCAGACCAATTGAAATAATAGAAGATGGCAAACAAAAAACTAAAACAGTCGGTTATCGGGTAGCACCTAAATCTTCTCCCCTATTCCAGGAATTTAAAATCTGGCAAAACCTCAACAGCCTTAAAGCACAAAACAAAAAAACAAAAGAAGAATTTGAATTTGACCTACCTGCAAGGCAATTGTTGTTTGACGAATTAAACATAAAAGGCAATCTGAAAAAGGAGCAAATACTTGAAACACTCGGTTACAAAACAACTGATTTAGAATTAAATTTTACCACTGTTGAAGGCAATAGAACCAATCAGGTTTTGTATGAAATATTTGAACAAATAATGCAATTGGAAGGTAGTGAAGAAATGGATTTTACAAAAATGCCTGCTAAGGAAATAACGTCAACAGTTGAAGCATTTTTTAAAGCATCTGGTATTGATATTTCCATTTTAAAATTTGATTCAGAGTTGGACGGCAAAGCTTTTGAAAAACAATTATCTTATAAACTATGGCACTTGCTTTACTCCTACGAAGGCGATAAATCCAACACTGGAAATGATAAGCTGATAGAGCAACTCAATACCAAATTTGGGTTTAAAAAAGAATATGCACAAATGCTTGCCAACATTAGCTTTTCACAGGATTATGGAAGCCTTAGTGCAAAAGCAATGCGCAAGATATTACCGTTTTTGAAAGCCGGACATCCATTTGCGAAAGGGACTGAAGATTTGCCAAGTGCCACTTTTTTAGCAGGTTACAACCATTCTTCGTCTATCACAAAAGAAGAAAATGCAACCCGCATTTTAAAAGACAAATTAGACATCCTTCCCAAAAATAGCTTACGCAATCCTATCGTAGAAAAGATATTAAATCAACTGGTCAATGTAGTTAATGCTGTAATAGCCGACCCATCGCTTGGAAAACCTGATGAAATAAGAATAGAGCTTGCAAGAGAACTGAAAAAGAATGCAAAAGAAAGGGCAGAAATGACTGCAAACATTAATGAAGCAAAAGCAAAACATGATACTATTACCAAACTTTTGCAAAACGAATTTGGTATTAAAAACCCTACCAGAAATGATATTATACGGCACAAACTGTACGAAGAATTAAGAAGTAATGGCTACCATACGCTTTATTCAAACACATACATTCCACAAGAAAAACTATTCTCCAAAGAATTTGATATTGAACACATCATACCTAAGTCAAGATTGTTTGATGATAGCTTCTCTAATAAAACTTTGGAAACTAGATTTCACAATGATAAAAAAGCCGACTACACAGCTTTCGATTTTATAGAAAACTATTTTGGTAGTGAAGAATTAGAAAATTATAAAGCAAGGGTTGAAATGTTATTTAAACTAAAAGAAGGTAGCATAAGCAAAGCCAAGTATAAAAAGCTAATGATGAAGGGTAGCGAAATTGGCAAAGGATTTATAGAAAGAGATTTAAGAGATAGCCAATACATAGCTAAAACGGCAAAAGAAATGCTGGAAGCCGTATGCAGAACTGTAACGACCACCACAGGAAGTATTACAGACCGATTAAGGGATGATTGGGACTTAATAAATGTGATGCAGGAATTGAATTTTGATAAATACAAAAAGATTGGGTTAACTGAAATTATTGAAAAGAAAGACGGAAACACCAAAGAAAGAATTGTGGATTGGACAAAACGAAATGACCACCGCCATCATGCCATGGATGCTTTAACTGTTGCATTTACCAAAAGAAGCCATGTCCAATACCTCAACAACCTAAATGCAAGAAGCGATAAAGGAGGCAGCATTTATGGAATAGAGCAAAAGGAAACTTATAAAGATGGTGAAGGGAAAAGAAGATTCAAAGTGCCATTAAATGGCTTTAGGGAAGAAGCAAAAAAGCACCTGGAAAATGTATTGGTATCATTCAAAGCAAAAAACAAAGTGGTTACCAAAAACAAAAATAAGGTCAAAGTAAAAGGTGGGGAAAAAGTAAAAACAGAACTAACACCCAGAGGACAATTACACAAAGAAACAGTGTATGGAAAACTACAGCAGTATGCTACCAAATTAGAAAAAGTAGGAGCAAAATTTGATGAAGCAACTATCTTAAAAGTAGCAGGTTACAAAGAAAAATCAGCACTTCTTCAAAGGTTAAAAGAGAATGGCAAAGACCCTAAAAAAGCATTTATGGGAAAAAATAGCCTTGACAAAAACCCAATTTACTTAGACCCGGAAAAAACAATCAAACTGGCAGAAAAAGTAAAGCTGGTGATGTTGGAAGATGATTACACCATTAGAAAAGAAATAACGCCAGATTTAAAAATTGAAAAAGTAATAGACATTGGCACAAGAAGAATTTTGCAAAAAAGACTGGATGAATTTAAGGGAAATGCTAAAGAGGCATTTTCAAATCTTGACAAAAACCCAATTTGGCAAAACAGAGAAAAAGGTATTGTCTTAAAAAGAGTAACAATAAGCGGTGTAAAAAATGCAGAGGCATTGCACTTTAAAAAAGACCATTTGGGTAATTATGTTTTAAATCTCAAAGGGGATAAAATACCTGTCGATTTTGTAAGTACAGGTAACAATCATCATGTAGCAATTTACAAAGATGAAAATGGAGAACTACAGGAAAAAGTTGTTTCATTTTATGAAGCTGTCGAAAGAGTTAACCAACAATTACCTGTGGTTGACAAAACATTTAACCAACACTTAGACTGGCAATTCCTATTTACAATGAAGCAAAATGAATATTTCATTTTCCCATCTGAAAGCTTTGAACCTAAAGACTTTGATTTAGAAAATCCTTCAAATAATAAAGTGATAAGCAAGAATTTATTTAGAGTGCAAAAAATTGCAACCAAAGATTATTTTTTCAGGCACCACTTAGAAACTGATGTTGAAATGAAAAAAGAGCTAAACGACATTGCCTATAAACGAATTGGTATAAATGGATTGAAAGGGGCAATTAAGGTAAGAATTAATCACATAGGTCGTATTGTAAAAGTTGGTGAATATTAAGAATTTGAAGCTATGAATGAAGCAGATGCAAAACCCTTAGCAAATATTAACCCTGTGATGCATTTGCAAAAAATGCCGACAGCCTTTTACCTTTAGATATAAATAAACAAGTCATGAGCGAAAACGATACATCCGATAACCAATTAAACGAGCCGCAGGCGGTTTATGAAAGAACAGGTCTTCGATTTTTCAGTTCTTTTGAAGAAGCCGACGAAGCAGATGCAAAAGAAATGGCTGCCCTGACAGGCCAAGAGCATTTTTCCAATGCCCATCTGCTGATCTCTGCCATTTACAAAGAAGCTTTGAAACAACCTTTTGACAAAACAATTAAAACAAGATAGTTCATGGACATTTTTTTTGAAGAACATAGGACGCTTCTAAAAATGATGGTGCAGAACAAGGTTCGTTTTATGCTAATTGGTGGCTATGCAGTGATCCACTATGGCTATGAACGTAGTACGGGAGACATGGATGTATGGCTGGAAACATCTGAAGACAACAAGGCTTGTTTTTTGAAAGCCCTCCGGGATTTTGGAATTACCGACGAAGGCATGGAGCATGTTGGGAAGATTGATTTTAGTAAACCTTTCCCCGTATTTTTTTTTGGGCAAAGACCCAGGAGGATAGACTTTATCTCACTGATTCAGCGTGTAGCTTTCAAAGAAGCATATTCGCAAGCCAATCATTTTTTACTGGATGGAGTTGCCATACCAATCATACAGTATCACCATCTCATTCTAAGCAAACAATTTACTGGACGACCTCAGGACCTGGCTGATATTGAAAAACTGCAACAGATAAATAAACACAGAAAATAATTTTCAATGTTTAATGTTTAATTGTTATTGCATGATCAAGCGCACCCTCTACTTCGGTAATCCTGCATACCTGAAAACCACCCATGAGCAAATGGTGGTCAACATGCTGGAAACGGGTGAGGAAAAGGAAGTGCCGATAGAGGATATTGGCTTGATGATATTGGATCATCAGCAGATCACCATCACCCACGGGCTGATAGCCAAACTGTTGGCAAACAATGTAGCCCTCATTACCTGCGACAGCACCCACCACCCTACCGGCCTGCTGCTGAACCTGGACGGGCACACTTTGCAAAGCCAACGGTTTCAGGCGCAGATAGAAGCCACCATACCCCTCAAAAAACAATTGTGGCAACAAACAATCACTGCCAAAATAGAAAACCAGGCGGCACTGCTGAAAAGAGAAAGTACTGAATACAAGTTGTTGAATACCTATGCCCGGACTGTGAAAAGCGGCGACAGCGAAAACAATGAAGCCAAAGCCGCCGCTTATTATTGGAAGCGGATCTTCCCCGACTTCCTCCAGTTTAGCCGCCACCGGGAAGGCCCGCCACCCAACAACCTGCTCAACTATGGTTATTCGATATTAAGAGCCATTGTAGCCCGCAGCCTGGTGGGCAGCGGACTATTGCCTACGTTGGGCATTTTTCACCGAAATCAATACAATGCCTACTGCCTCGCCGATGACCTGATGGAGCCATACCGTCCCTTTGTGGATGAGATCGTTTGCAACATCGTACGGATGAATGGAAAGTTCCTGGAAATGACACCAAGTATGAAAAAAGACCTGCTCGGCATACCAGTGATAGACGTGCTGATAGACGGGGACAAAAGCCCGCTGATGGTGGCCGTACAGCGCACAACCGCCAGCCTGGCTAAGTGCTTTGAAGGAAAGGCGAGAAAGATTTTGTATCCAGAGATGAGTTAAGAGTTAAGAGTTATGAATTATGCATTGTGAGTTATGAATTATGAATTATGAGTTATGAATTATGAGTTATGAATTATGAGTTATGAGTTTTCATGCTACACTTCAAACCCTAAACATTAAATTCTAAACCCCAAACCCTAAACATTAAACACCAAACCCCTTGCGCTCCGAATCATCCACCCGTTTTAATGCTTATAGAATTATGTGGGTAATAGTCATGTACGATCTGCCAACGGATACTAAGAAGGATAAGAAGCTTCATGCCAAGTTCAGGAAGCAATTGCTGGCCGACGGGTTTCAGCGGTTTCAATTCAGCATGTACATCCGCCACTGCAGCAGCCGGGAAAATGCGGAAGTGCATACGCAGCGGGTGAAAAGCATTTTGCCGCCATACGGACAAGTCGGCATCATGAGCATTACCGATAAACAGTTTGGGATGATGGAAATATTTAGCGGGAAAGAACAGGTCAAGGGCCCGGAAACGGTGCAACAGCTTGAGCTATTCTGACCAAACAGGATAAAAAAAATGGGCACAAAGCCCATTTTTTGTTTGTAGCACAAGGGTCAAAGACAGTCTGGCAAAGGGTTTGAACAACTTGCGATGTCAAAGACCCAAGTTACTAAAGAAGTTGAAAGCAAATCACAACTACAAGCCAATACACGGAAAAATTGACTTTGATGTCAAAGACCCAAGTTACTAAAGAAGTTGAAAGCAAATCACAACTGCTGCCTAACCTTACTGCTTTACCTGCGAGATGTCAAAGACCCAAGTTACTAAAGAAGTTGAAAGCAAATCACAACCAAAGCCTACATATCCGTTGTGACGGTTAAGATGTCAAAGACCCAAGTTACTAAAGAAGTTGAAAGCAAATCACAATAGGAAAAGGAAATTCAAATCTTGCAAATCTGATGTCAAAGACCCAAGTTACTAAAGAAGTTGAAAGGAAATCACAACCAAAAAGACAACTCTATTATATTTTCCATAATGACTATCGTTGCCTGAAGACCCACACAAAATGCTATAGAAACATGGAGATTTGATGGACATGGCAGTGCAGATGAGCACAAGCCAGCCAAAAATGGAACAATAGAAGCATAGGGTCGTCCGGAGAATAATCCTGTCGGAGGTTGGTATGGTTTAAAGAAAGGGCTTCGCGGCCGATTTGGAATGTATATTCCTCCGTTGATGGAAAAATTAGGATTTGCAGGAGTTATTCATGAAGCAAAGAATAATAAAATACTAGCAAAGTAATGTGGGTTCTTTACTACTTTGCTATACACCAAAAAGCCCCGTTTCGATTTGAAACGGGGCTTTTTAGTTTTGGAATTTACAACGATTATTTTACAGCTGCTGCACCAGCCTCAGCCACTGCATGGTCATTTTCAACGCTGCTGCCACTGACACCAATGGCGCCTATTGATTCTCCATCAGCACCTTTTATAAGGACACCGCCGGGAAAAGTGATTAACCCACCATTGGAATGTTCAATGTTGTACAGAGGAGCACCCGGCTGCACAAGACTGACAAGGTCTGCGGTGTCCATCGTGAACCAGGCGGCTGTTTTTGCTTTCTTGAAAGAAATGTCCACAGAGCCAATCCAAGCACCGTCCATTCTTGCAAAAGCGACCAGGTTGGAACCTGCATCTACCACACAGATGTCCATTTTAGTGTTTAATTCTTTGGCTTTTGCTTTTGCTGCGGCAATGGCAGCTTCGGCTTGCGCCAGGGTAATGTTCATGTGTGTTTGTTTATTTGATAGCGATTAAATTGAGTTGTTCTATAACAGGGTCTTTGGCTAAAAGTTCGGCGGCATTCGCCATTAATGCTTTGGCAATTTCGCCTTGCAGGTGGGCTGTCCGGCCTTCTTCTGTTTCAAACGTGTCGAAGATACCAAATGTGCTTTCACCAATCTGCCACGCATACCAACGAACCGTGCCGGGTTCGCCCTCGGCCAGTGGCAGTGCAGATTTCAGGAAGTCAAATACTTGGGTTTCCTTTCCGGGTTTGGCCTCTACACGGGCCAGCAATGCAAATTTTTCCATGCTGATGTTTAATTTTGAAAAATGATTGAATAAGCCAATTAACGTTTTTTGCCTGTTGATGGTTGAGGGGTTTGAAAAATAATATTGTCAAATGTAGGGACAGGCCGCGGCCTGTTCCTACAAAGAATGGCCTGTTCCTACATTCAATCCGTGCAACAAACAAACGGCACCTCCACCAGCGGCGAAGTTCTCAGTATCCTGAAATTGCCGAGGCTGTTGCTGAGTGGTTTTTGTTGTACGGCAATGGCAGCAAAACCGCCGTCACGGCCACCTGCGGCGTGTTCGTGGTCAATTTTCATGTTTAGAATGTCCTCGTTGCGGACTGTCCGTGTGCGGTATTGTTCCTCGCTGGTGATGTTGCTGAACACTTCCACACACAGCACACTTAAGGGCAGGTCGTGGGGCAGTCCGTAGGCTTCCAGCAGGGCTTCTATTTCTTTGTTTGTCCAGAATGCAGTGCCATATTTTGTAGCGTCTTCGCTCTGCTGCGCAAGGTCTGCGTAGGTGACAGGTTCAATGAATTGCAGGTTCATGTCGGCCACCTGCATCTTTTGCAGCAGCGATTCTTTGCGCACAATCGGTTGCAGCAGCCGCTCATTCATGCCCATCTGCAGCCTGCGATTCCGGGTTTCTTCAAACTCTTTTTCACTGTGTTTTATTTTATAGCTCCAGTGCATAAATCTGTCTTCAAGAAGTATGTTTCTGTAGTCCTTTAGTTCCTTTTTTGCATCGTTGTTGTCAGCCTGTTTTACCTGTGCATACAGCAGGCACCAAAGCTGTGTGCGTGGCGGGTTGGCGGTCACATTTTTGCCATTGAAAACCGCTGTGGCATAGGGTGCAGTCGCGTACAGTTTTTGTTCATCACGGTTCACTGCGCAGGTGAGGGTAGGTGCCGGATGCTGAATGCCTGTTGCTTTCAGCGGCCTTCCAAAACGTGCCTGTGCGGTACTCCATATCCGTGCATGTCCTACCCTGAATTCATAAGCAAAGAACCCAAACAATTCTGGTGATGATTCATTGAGGCCGGGAGGCAATGGCAGCAAATAATGCCTGTCGCTCATCAGCGATTTTTCCATTGGCTGCATGGCGTTCATGCCTGCACTGTCATCGCTAGTACCGGGCATGATGACACGAATGTATTCCGGGTCAAGGTTCATGGCCGGGTCTGCCAGCGGCTTTTCCAGCGAGTGGTTGTTATTGCTGATTAACTGGTCAGGTGAATAAGCCATTACCCTTGCAAAATAAAGGTCGTTCGGGTCAAGGACGGGCTGCTCAAATTCTATCCATAAAAACCTGCGGCGCGGCTCTGTTGCAGAATATTTATCGTTGCGGTGATAGGGCGACAAAGCAATGCCCGCTGATGCAATCCTTGGAATCTGCACAGGGTTAATGGTGACAGGCAATTGCATGATTGGGAAGGTGAAGTCACCATCGTTATCCGCTCCATGGTTTTGTTTAAAAACAGTTTGCACCGTGTATTCTACTTCCATCAAATCAGGAAAGTCGGGGCTGCTATCGCTCAGTTCTTTTTTGGGTTCCACAGCATCTATGAAAACGACTTTGGTATATTCCCTGTCAGCATTTTGCAACGCAGTAAAAGAGATGGATTGCTTGATGTCTATTTCGCCAACCACTTCTGTTTTAAAGACTCCCGGGGACTGTTTAAAGAATTTTTTCCGGGTAATAATGAACGCCGTATGCTCAAGTGCATCCCACGTCCAGTCGCGGTTGATGTCGAGTGTAATACAGCACAGCCAATGGTTGCAGAGTTCTTCCTTACTGGCAAATGTGAGTGCAGAATTGTCGGGAGCCAGCGTGTGCCTGATGCGGGCCGAGCAGGCAAACTGAATACGTTCACCTTTTTTGCCCACAAGGTTCAGCCCGCTGCTTTCTATCTTCAGTTGCTGCGCCAGCCGCTGCACGGAGTCGGGTGTCTTAACTGGTTCAACAAATATTTTTGAATGATTTTGTAGCACTGATTTTGCCAAAGGCAATTCATCAGGTTGCAGGTAAATGCCTTGTAGAGTTTTGACTGAAAACATGGTTTTCTCCACCTCAGATTCTTTGTAGAGATTGATGTAGGTTGTGCGCCCAAACCTTGTGTTGAAAGCAGGGTCGTCTTTTTCCAAACCATAGTAATTGGTCTTTTCTTCACACACCGCACGAATGGTGAGGCGGATGGCTCTCGCCTTCGGCAAAACAAGTTCATCCATTTTATCAAGTTGCACCTGGTCAACTCCCAAGTCTCCGAGGTCTGATATATCGCCAAATTTCAGGACGGCGGCCTCTACATATTTCAGCGGAATGTTGAGTTCATTGTCAAAGTCATCGTCTTCTTCGGCAACTTTGAAATGGCGGGTGGTTTTGTACAAAAGCGCATAAGATTCTTTGCCTGAAATGCTTAACTGGTAGTCCATTTTCAAAGCCTGTATTTCCACCGATATTTCTACCCTGTCCACATCGGGGTCACTCAGGCCAATATCGTCCAGCAGCACTTTGGTATGAGGTGGTTTGGGGCCTTCGGCCAATTGTGCATCTATGTTTGACAACAACCTTGCCACTGCATTTGAATACCGGGCAGTGTAAACAACCGAGGGATAACTCAACAATGGCCGCTGCACCCTCAGCGAGTTGAATGGATAAATTGCCCCATCTACATTCGGCGGCATTTCATCTAAAATTCGGACTGTTGTCGGTGCCACATACCTTTTAAAATGGCAGGTGGTGACGGGATGGAGTGCATCATTCTTTGGCACATCGTCTATGACCGGGCCGCCATTGGTTATGTCGGTATATCGAACCCTGAAATCATACAGCCCGCTGTATTTCAGGGTTGTATTGATGTCAAGGGGTTCATACACTTTCAGCAGTTGATTCTTGGGCGAACCTGTTACATTGGTGCTATTGTTGCCGGGCAATGGATTGTTGTCAGCTTCCACACCTTTGTCATGCTGATAAATTTCGATGGCTTCCTTGTTGGGCAACACCATGGAGTGACCGTTCCAGTTGGCGAAATACATGGGCAGCCAGTAGGGTTTACTGCTGTCGCCATCCAGTGTAGAGGGATAAACCTGGTAAGGCATTTCGCCTTCAAATTTTATTACACGATGTTTTGGCACCAGGCCGCCTAAAGGGTCAACGCCGGGTTTCGTCTGCACTTTATTCAGCGGGTTCCAGGTGGGTGTGCCGTTTTCTTTCACGTCTATGTGAAAGCCCATGACACCCGTAGGCGCATCGAGTCGTGTACCGCTGCCGGGCTGGTCTTCAGACATCTGGCGCACATACCATTGTAGTATCTGTTCGTCGTCCCAACCCAGGCGGATGCCGCTGTCATGCGTCGGGTGGAAACCATCGCTTTCTTCCTGTAGCAAATGCTGGCTCACAGGCTGATAGGAGTGGAGAATTTTACCAAAGCCATCATCATAATCTGCTGCTTCAATAAATACATTGTCAAGGTGTTCAGGGGCAGGCGGCTCAGGGTCAGCGGCATTGGCTTTGATGGTGACGGGAAAAAGGTTGGCAGCAAACAATTGCCTGTCTTCTCCTTCCTTGAGTTGCGGAATGCGGGCAGCATACAATTTGATAAAATCCTGGTCAGCATTTTCCTGCAACCTGTAATCGATATCAGCATCGGCAAGGTCAATGTAGAGCCAGCCACCCTGCTCAAAATCTGCGGCATCTATCTCAATTGTTGTTTTGTAAATGAACCCCGCCTGCTCCGCCAGCAAAGGGTTTCGGAGAATGTGCGCAAACACTTTCCCCCAGCTAATGACATCTGTTGGTTTGGGCATTGGCACAGGTGCAGCATCACGGACAGCGCAATGGTAGCTGTCGTCCGTCACCGCATTGCCCTTCAGTTTTGGTGCAATGAAGTTGAACGACTTCCTGTATGTTTCAGGCAAATATTTTTTGATAGAGTTAAGCCTGTTTCGGGCTTTATTTTTATTGTTCAGTACGGGATTGTCAAGGTTTGCATTGCCGTCATCTTTGTTATCTATCTTGAAATGATTGCCATCTGCCAGCGTTGTAAAAATGTCCCGCTTATGAGTCGGAGCTACGACTGGTGCAGGTTTGAAAAAGTCCTGGTTTTTAGTATTTGGATACTTTTCCAACCCTTTGATAATAACTGCCTTAAAAGTAAGCACAGCATCTGCAAAAGCCGCAGTAGGTTCTGATATAGCAGGTGCTAACTCAATAGCAGGTTTCAACGGGTTCTGGCTACGTGGCAGAAAGAGGATATTGACATGCAAAGTATCAGCACCATCATACCGCTGCGGAAAAGTCATGATGGTAAAACGTTGGATGGGATTCATTTTAAATCGTTTATTGGTTAATTGGTTTATTCGGTTATTGGGTTTCTGTTATGGTGTAAAAAAGCCCCTCAATGGTATGTAGTACAAGAGAGTGACACAACGATGATGCTATGAAAAACCACTGCTGGCGACCAAAGACCTCATCCCCGTCCCTTCTCCAAAGGAGAAGGGTGACAATGTGTAATCGTTTTTATCGTTCTTTTACACCCTAACTAAATTCCTGTCTTAATACTTTATACTGAATACTAAATACTCTCTAAGCTATCTGCCTGCTCTCTTCCCACGACTCGCTGAAATCAATGTCTATGACAAGGAAGATGCTGATGTCTATGGAAAAAGTAACCTGTGCCTGGCAATCGGTCCGGTTATTTTCCCTGATGATAGTTCCTTTGGCTTCGATAGTAATGGTGACACCAACAAGACCTCCTAATAGTTCAGCATGTCCCCTGAACAGCATGAAGACGGAGGCGGCAACTTTGTCTTTGTCAATGTACAACTCTACACCGGCCATATACATCACGCTGACATTTCCAACCACGGGCAGACCGACAACCAATTGGACACCAAAGCCAAACTTCATGTGCAGCGATGGGCCTTTTGCAGTGTCTCCAGCTATGCCGAGGTTGACCTGCCCGACTGCATAAACAGTGGCGGCGGCAAGCGAGACACACATGACCCTTACCTGCCCGTAGAAATCCACAAATGCACCTGCTGTTGGCAGCAATTTTTTTACATCGGTTGTTACCATGAGGGCTGCATTGAAATACATGCCGACCTTTAGCGAAGCTTCTAATTTCAATGGTTGCGTAGGGTCTTCGTAGAGCGGACCAAAAGGAAATTTGATAACCGGAATTTCTTTGGCTGCTTCAAACTTATATTCCCATGTGCCTGCACTGTTGCTCATGGCCACCTTCAATCCTTTCTTTAAAGCCGCTTTGTAATCGCCACCGCTTAAATCTTGCAGAATCTGCAAAATGTCAATAGCAGCTTGCAGAGCAGAACTGAATTGAAGCTCAGGAACTGGTAAGATGCCACTGCCTGTTTCATCGCCGCCAAAGCCGGACTCCTGGCTCTTCTTGGCATTGAAGTTGCCTTTGATGGTCATGAGTGCCGTGAGTGGTCCGAGGTCAATCACCATAGCAAGATTGTTCAGCTTGCTTTTCCATTTATCCACCGCATTTCCTGCAAGGGAATCTATATCAAAATCAAGTTTGCTGCTGACAAGCGGTTGCTTGTTTGGCTGTGCTTTGTACTGTATGTAAATTTTGAGAAAATCTTCTTTGATAAGATAGACATCGTCAAGGTTTAATTCAAACGGGTCTTCAATTTTCTTCAATAATTTATAAGCCTGGTCTTGCAATTGCCCGGCTGCATCGGCCACGTTGGCGGCCACTTTCATTAGTTGATGAACGGGAGCTAAACCATCAGCCAATGCACCGGGATTAAACTTGTCAAGGCCAAAAGAAATGGCATCGCCAAAGTTGGTAACTGCATCGCCAATGTTGGGGAAGATGGCTTTGGAAGTCATCATGCGATAGGCATCTGCCATTAGTGGCGGGGTCTTGCTCATCAGTTGTTGTACACCGCTCTCAAACGATGGTGTGAGGAACAAAACCTTTTGTGTGCCTGTGTTTTGGAGCAAACCATAGTTGATAGTATCTGCCGAAGGCGAACGAAGTATTTCTGTTGGATTGGCAATGCGGACAAGCTGTTTGGAAACATCAGTCAAAATAGCTGCATCGCCTTTGCTGCCTGTCATTTCAAGTTTGCCGATGCGTATGAGCGGTATGGTGATGTTTTCCGGCAACGGGCTTACTTTGCCGCTTGAGGCAGTGTGCGTGACCATGCTCCACGAGCCATCTTTGGGCAAAATGGCACTTCCTCTTGCGGCGGTCACAAACACATGGTTGGTGTTGGCGTTTGTTTCGCAAGTCACGTCTATACGGTTGATGCGCATTTGCTGGCTGCTGTTGTTCAC
>JAYTGA010000349.1:0-9963 GCA_043733905.1 Segetibacter sp. | reverse complement strand
ACACCTACATAGCCGGATGAATAGCCGTAAGTACCAGAGCCTGTGGTGCCATAACCCCCTACACCATAACCTATTCCTGCATTGTATCCATACACTCCCGAAATGCCATTAGGATCACTTGATGAACCACCGGCAGTATAGCCATAGATACCATGGCCTGCTCCGTAGTTATACGATGTAATAAGGGAAGAGGTGGATGTGGATGTAGCAGCCAGGTAAGGAGCATTGAAAGAGTATTTAGCTGTAGCAGTACCACTATATGGGCTAATATTCAAACCACTTGTTCCGTAGGCCACAAAATCAAACTGATCCAGTGTATCGTTGTATTGCAATCCCCAATCAGGATAAGCCGGCGAATGAGCAATCACCATACGTGTAGGATTTTGTGTTCCATCAGGAAACATAGTCATCATGCCTGTGGTGCCACCGGTAACTGGAGTGCCAAACTGAATGCCCTGATTACCATTTGCAAATTTCAAGTTGCCGGAATTGATGTCCACACCGCCATAGCCAAGGTTGACAGCCATGACACTGGAACCACCAGCCAAAAAGTCAAATTTGTCTACACTATCTACATATTGCAAACCCCAGCTTGGATATGCTGGTGAGTGTGCTATGACCATGCGGGGTAAATTAGAAGTGCCTGAGGTGAACATGGTCGTCATGCCTGGTGAAGTGGCAGTGGGATTGGCAAATTGCAAAGTTTTTGAAGCATTGAGCAGCAGGTCGCCTGTGGTGACTGAGACATCGCCTGTGCTGCCAATTTTGAATCTTTCCAAACGGTTGGTACCATTGGTTCCGGTTACAAAAGAAATGCGTGCAGGAACATTGCCTGCCGAAGGTGCGCCATCTACATAAAAGTCAATAGCGGCAGGGTTTTGAAATGCTGAACCATCATAGCCTGATGAGAGGAAAGACATAAGATAATCGTTGTTGGCAACAACGGTTGGAGCAGCCAAAGTGCCACGACCTCTTCTGCCAATAAACACTGGTCTTGCGTTGGATGTGGAAGAGGCCATAGAAAGGATGTAGTCGGAGTTGCCCACAGTGGTTTCGCCATAGCCTGCAAACAGTGGCGCACCTGCATTGACCCAGACAGCAGATGGCACACTACCACTTCCCTTAACAGTCAGAATTTGCTTTGGGAGCGCAATGCCGATTCCGACACGACCCAGGGAATCTACAATCATACGCTGCACATTGTTTGTGCGGATTCTGAGAGATACATTATTTGTTGTTCCTAAAAAGTTGGAGGTGGTTGCAGCATTTCCAGCAGTACCCCACTGTGCTGTTGCAGACTGGAAAATGAAAATGGTAGCAATTGCTGCAATCGCTACCATTTTTTGTGTAATTGTTTTCATAATTAAAAATTGTTTTGGTGAAAAATGAGTCGTAAAGGTAGTTTTTTCCTGAGGAATCCGGAGGTAAACTGAAGTAAATAATTGCAAGAATTTTTATCTCATCCTAGAGTTTTTGAATTCTAAAGTAAACATTTCTATAAACAACAAAAGAAGCCTGTTTTGGCTCCTTTTGTTGTTTTAACTGACACTTTCCTTTAAGCTTTATCACCAGGCAATCATTTCTTAATGTCAATGGGTATGAGCAATTTGAAACTGATATTTCTGCCCATATTGTAAACCCCCGTTCTACCGGTGACAGCATTTTCATCTGCATATTTCAAACGGCTCATGTTGCTTTGGTAAGCAGTGTTGGCCAGGTTGGAACCATAGAGATAAACCGAGAACAATGTTTTGTTGCGGCTGCAAATGTCACCACCTATTCCTACATTTAAAAGTGTGTAGGCTGGTGTCACTGTTTCGTTGCCGTATTTGTAATAGACTTTGTTTTGCTCAAAGTAATAATCAATGCCTACTTTGATGTAGCCGTTCTTAATTGTTTTGCCACCTGTACACACAAATTTCAGTTCGCCCCTGTACTTTGATGGGGGCGTAAAAGGCAGGTATTTTGAAGAATCGGGCTGGTCTTTCTGAATAGCATTGACCAGCGAAAAGCTGTTGTCGAAATGCAGCCACTTCACATCACTTGGGTGAATGTTCAGAACCACTTCGCCACCGGTCAGCACAGCATTGCCCTGCACATATTTAAAGGCGGGACCGGGAGCCAAAGCAAGGGCCGGATCTTCCCTGATAGAGTCGCCGCCAAAGACACTTTCCAGTTTTTCTGCAAAAATATAATTGTCAATTTTATTTACAAACCCGGTCACTTCTGCAGACACGTCAGGGCTGCTGATGCCAAGTGTTGCATCCACCTGCAGGCTGCTTTCGGCTTTCAGATTGTGGTCGCCTATTTCGTAAAACGGTGTGCCATCGTGTATGCCGTTTGCACCGCTTTCCGCCGCTGTTGGGGCACGGTATCCTCTTGCCACGTTTAGCTTGGCATAGACATCTTCCGAGAAATTGTAAGCCGCTCCTATGCTGCCCGACACACCTGAAAAGTTGCCAGTGTAAGCACTGAAATTGACCAGCGAACCAGGTTCGGGACCGACAAGTCTTTTTCCTGATGAATCCACTATCAATTCTTTTCCTTTCAGCGTTCTGCTGTCGAAGCGAAGGCCGCCGCTGACAGATAGTTTGTTGTACATTTTTTTTGCGATAGCAAATGCACCAATGTCAAAGATTGAGTATTCGGGAATGACAAATGCAGTGCCTTTATTTTGAGAATTTTGCACCATACCGTTTGCCCCGACAGACATTTCAAAATGGTTTTTTTCCTGCAAAATATAACGGGCATCGTAGTTGAAGGTGTTAAGGAAAAAATAGTTGTTATAGACATCGCCCTGGGCAAGATCGTTTGCCTCTTGCCGGCGGTTTTGCTGAAAGCCTAAACGAAGATTGATCCTACCGCTGTTGAGGGCAAAACTGTTGTCCAGCACAGCTTTGTAGTGCCTGATGTGTTGGTGAATAACAGGAAAATTGTTGTACTTTTTGAAATCACCTTCAGGAGCCACACCAATGCTATCGTCTGGCCCGGCTATGAGAAAGTGCTGGACAAACTGGCCGGTCACAGGGTCTCTTGCGCCTTCTATAATACCTGTTTTCATGTCGAAAGATGAGAGGGTAAGATGCGAAAAACCCCAGTTGCGGTTGATGCCGGCCATGGCTTTTATATTGCTTTCGGAATAGCCGGAATTGGCCACAAAACCATCGTATTTATTCTGGTAGCAGTGCGCCATTTTGTTGCTGTAGCGAACATTCCAGATAAAGTCGTTGCTGTTGCCTGCCAGGTTAAACGACTCTGCAATGAGGCCATTGTTGGTCTGGTAGTTGGCAAGAATGCTTCCTTTAATTTGCCCCTGCGGAAGAGATGGCGCATCCAGCAGGTTGATGACACCGGCCATGGCATCGGAGCCATAGCTAAGGCTTGCAGGGCCTTTAAGTATCTCAGCTTTATTCACCGTGTATTCATCTATTTCCTCACCAAATTCATCGAACCATTGTTGTCCTTCCTGGCGGATGCCATCGTTCACGGTCACTACACGGTTGTAGCCAAGTCCACGGATGAAAGGTTTGGAAATGCTGACACACTGTGTCATCTGCGACACACCGGGCGAAATAGATAGTGCATCAATCATGTTGGTGCCGCTGTTTTGCAACAGGTCTATATTGTTGACTACATTGACAGGTATCGGGTTGCTTTTTTGCTCTGTGGCAGATGAAACACCGGTCACAATCACCTCGCTCAGTTCGCTGACGGACTGATCAAGTGCAAAGTCGGTAGTAGCTGTTTCTTTGATGGTGATTTCTTTGGTTTGCGAGGCATAGCCTGTCATGCTGGCTACGAGCAGGTATGAGCCACGGGGTACATTTTTAAGCGTGTATGCACCGCTGCTGTTGGTGGCAGCACCAAGCTTGAGATCGGGAATGTAAACCGATACCCCGGCAAGTGGCGCATTGGTTTTATGGTCTGTGATTTTTCCACTGATTTGATTTTGTGAAAATGCTATACCGGCTATGGACACACACAAAAGTGTGCAAAGGAGTTGGTGTAAATATCTCATTCAAATATTTTTGGTGTAAAATAAAAAGGAAGGCCATTAATGAAATGGCTCATCATAATAGTCAATAGAAGAAAGATTTACACCATTTCCGGAGGAGGAGAGAACACGCTTTTTGTTTGTGAAATGATCATTTCGCAAAGTGGATGATAAGTTGGCTGCGCAGGTGGCGACAATGGATGCGCCACACTGCTGCCTGAAAAAACATACATGAGGCCAATTAAGTCAAGCAGGCAGTTGGCCTGTGATTTATTTTTAGCAGGCTGCTGACTTGCCAGGGTTTTTAAATGATCAAAAATGCGTTCTTCTTTTGCATCGTTTAAAACCTGGAGTTCTACTTTGTCGCCCTTAATTTTAATGGTTTTGATGTCATACATTTTTCCCTGCAAAGACATTTCGTTTGGGTTTGTCTTTATTTTTTCAAAGTCGGCAAGGGGAATGGTGAGTGTATCAAAAACGGTGGCATTATTGCCAAGCATTTGTTCCATTTGATCCTGCACAATGCCCTGTTGGATTTTGCAAATGAGCGACAACCCACCTACCTGCATAAGCAGGAGAACAAGGAGTGATATGCAGGTTGTTTTGTTCAAGCGGTGATGTTTGGATGCGCCAAATGTAGTTTTTTTTGGAACACAGTGACGTGGATTGGAAGGCTATTCACCCGATCGTTTCAAAATTATTGCTTCCAATTGTTCTGTAATTCTAAAATTTGTTGACTTAATTTTTGCTAATAATGGTTTGATAGAAGTAACAATACCGGCAAGTTTTGCATCGACAATTACGCCAATGGTTCCAATAATAGTAAGACCAATTTGACTGGCAAATTTCCTTCCTTTTAGGTCGTCAATAATCAATAAGCAATCATCTAATTCTATTGCGAGGGCTATGGCACTTGCTTCACCTTTATCAACCGAAGCTTCAATAATTGATTGATAATTTTTGTCTGATGGTTGCTTTATTTCAATCCAGGATGGAAGCGGTTGTCCAAATTCATTTGCAACCTCAATTGTAGTAATGATTGTTCCAAATAATTTATTGAGTATTTCGAGTTCACCAATTTTGTCTAACAAGATTAAACAACTTGTGTCAGAGATGATAGCTTTGTGCATTGAGAATTTCTTTATCTAATTCTGTTTCGGAATAATTAAAAACTGAAACTTCATAATTTGCCAGTAGTTCCATAAAAGTGCGTTTGGAATATCCTGCAAGTTCTGCAGCCTGGCCTAATGATAAAGAACCTTTTTCATACAATTTAGCTGCAAAAAGAGTCTGAGCCTCTTTTTCATCTAAGCTATCAGGTACCTGTAGAGTCAATGTTTTCATTGTTCAAATCTACTAAAAATTGCCTTGTTTTTAAATTATAATACCCTTTTCATTTGCACCAAGCCGTATGAAGTTTGTTGCCCGTTTTTATTCAGTTGAGCTACATTTAAAGCTTGCATTCAGTTCGTTTAACTGTTTCCAAACTGTATGCCCAAAGGGTTGTGGTGAAATTTCAAAAATGAAGGCAGTATGGGCGTTACAATCTTTTTTATGAATGACACAGTTCAACATAAGAGCGGGAAAAGTAAGGTCGAGATAATCGAGCATTTTGATTGTTCCCTGGTATGTTTTAGTGTCTCCTGAGTCGGTTTTTATTTTTGTAATAGTGGCAACAGGGCGAAAAACTTTGTTTGCAGGAATGCTTCTTTTACTAACATTTTGCGATAGCAAACCAAAGTAGTAATCATCTAAATGCTGTTTTAAAACTGAACTATCTACATCTACTTTCCCTTCGAGCCACCATAGGAAAGTATAGGACCAATGTTCGTCACTGGTGGTGTATTCCCAACCGGGGGTAAAGCGCAGGTCTTCAAAACCTTTGTAAGGTATTTGAGGTGCAAACACAATCGGAAAAGGAATTCTCTCTACTGCCCAACCTTTGGGGGCATCAAACTTATACTCAGCAGTACGTTTTGCTAACGGCTTTTGAGAGGTGCTGTTGTGGCATGAAGTGATCCCTGCAAAAACTATAAGCAATAGCAAAAACCTTTTCAAAATGATCATAAGAATGCTTTTAGTGAGTTTTAGAATCAAATTGTATTTGGGGTGATTTTACCGCCAGGTCATGAGCTAAGTTTGCACATCTTCATCCCCTTTTTCATATCCTTCATAGTAATAGGATTGTTGTATGCCTTTAAAAATAATTTCCCGGTTGTTGATGTCGCCTGTCAGGTTAGCGGCAAGCAAGGTTTTTAATTCCAAATCGTTGATGGGGCTGCGTTCCATTGCCTGCAGGTAAAGTGTTTTGTCAACAAACTGCCAGTTGACTAATTTTTGCAGGTTTGTTTTCAGGAGCATATCAAGCCAGATACGCATTGTTCTGCCGTTCCCTTCCATAAAGGGATGGGCGATGTTCATTTCTACGTACTTGGCAATAATTTCTTCAAAATTGCTTTCGGGCATTTGTTCCACTTTTGCCAACGCCTCATTCAGGTACAAAGCCGTTGCAAACCTGAAACCGCCTTTTGAAATATTTTGAGTGCGTATTTGCCCTGCAAAATGATATAGCCCGTCAAATAAATAGTTGTGTATTTGCTGCAATCCTTTGGTGGTGCCGGGTTCTATTTTGTTGATGTCGCCGGTTTCAAATAAACGGTATGCCTTTTCTAAACTTTCTTTGTCTATGTTTTTCATGTTGTGTTTTGTTTTGCTAACACTGACAGAGGCAAAAAATAAACTCAATTTGTACTAACTGTATTGCCATTTGCAATCAACGTAGCCTTATCAGATATGCCTTGCCCGGTCGGCGGTGCGGAAGGGTTTTGAGTAAGTGAAAAACTTTTACCAGTGAGTGCAGGGGTTATAGATACAAGCTTTCCTAGTAAGTAATTAACCTGCGATGAGGGTAATTTATTACCAGAAAAATTAAAACTGGTATTTTTAAAATTAGTAAGAATGCCTAGAGAAATATTTGTTAGAAATGGATTTGAATTAATAGATGATTGAACGTAAAGTGATGAGTCATTAATTGAAGTCAAAGAGGGAAACGAGACGGATTGAATAGAGTCATTATAGCCAAAGTTTAATGATCCTACTGCGGTTAATATAGGAAAAGATACAATAGCCAAATGATTACTTGACTGTATAGAAAATTGGCCGCAATTAGTTAACAATGGTGCTTTTATTGATTCTAAAACATTGTTACCAAAAAATCCAAAGGAGTATTGATTAATACATGCAATTTGCAATACAGGAAAATTAACAACTAATAGTGTTTGATTGCGATTTATATAAAAAGGACCATTAATTTTTTTTAGTGCAGGAAATTGTAAATTAATTAATGCTGTGTTTTCGATATCCGTGCCCTTATTATCAGTGCTTGCTATAATTGTTTGTAGAGACGATAAGTTTAAATCGGAAAGTAAGAAACATTTATTAATTGTAAAATCTCCATCACACAAAGTCATGTTGCTCAAGTTTACGGTTTGAAGCACAGGATTGTTTAAAATTGTTATTCCAGCAATTGTACTGATAACAGATAAGTCGATACTTGTGAGTTTTGAGCATCCAATTATTCTTATCTCCTGTGTTTGCGGGCCAAATTCAGCAGCTATTTGTGCCTGCGCTGCTGCATTACTAATGGTGTCTGTTATAATCAGAATTGTTTTACCAACATAATTGCTACTACCACTACTGCCTTTAGAAATGTTTGCCCATGCCGCCCCTTTATAAAAATAAAAACCAGTATCGCTGTCTGTTTGATAAACCATAAGACCTTGCGCGGGCTTGCTGATAGTAGCACGCTGTGTATGATTCATTCGGGGTATTAAAAGGCCTTGCGTTGTGGACTTTATATCTACTGCTGCAGAGCTATCAGGCGTCTTGGTGCCAATGCCTAAGTTTTGCTGCGCATTTGTTTGTATGGAAACAAGTAGTAAAATAATAAGCAGTGGTTTCATTTTAATTTAGTTTTGGTAGTTTCTTTTTGCTAGCAATAGCATTAATAAAAACTATTTTGGTTTACCCTATTTTACTTTAGGATTTTGAAGAATTTTTAATTGTGTCTTTTAAGAAGCTCAAGAAAGCAGGTTTTTTTAAATCAAAATCATCTTTTATTCGAAGTAAAATCCTGTCAGATGTTTCGTTTCTGTTTTTTATGTTTATTGAACTTGGTAAATTGAGTTTTTCAGATAAAGTGTCGTCTGCATCAAATTCTTCAATGTCTAATTCTTTTGCAATTTCTGCTTTGTTCATTGAATTTACTTTGATTGCAAACTGTAAAATAAGAAAGTTAGCGTGTGTCCGAACAAAAAGCCAGTTATAATTTCCTGATTGATAAGAGATGTAATTTTTCTGATCAAAACTTGATCCTTGAACTATTATATTGTCCCGAATTAAATTGTCCAGTTGCAAAAATATTTCTTTAGTCTTTGTTTTCATTCGTTTTTCTAAATGCCAAGATTTCCCCGATGTTAACCAGGGCTTAGATACATCACCTTTAGCAGCTTTACCAACTTCTGAAAATTTATTTACTGCTAAAGGAATAATTGTTCGAGGCTGAATTAGAAGTGTGTCACCTTCTTTAAAACTATCAATTTCAATCACTTTAATGTCTATACTATGCTCATAGAGCCACAACGCAACACTTCCTAATTTATCTTTAACTTCAGAACCTGCAATTATTATTCTTTGATTACTATTAATATCAGGAATTTCGTCAACTCCTGATTGCATACAAAAATTTTCAAAATGTTCATTAAAATTGAATTCTTCTTTATTTCCTAAATAGGATTTTGCTTGATTTTCAAAATCACTAAACTCCCATTTCGAGATATAGCTTGCATAACGCAATGCCTGCATATCAATTGGGTCAGACATTTTACCTCTTTTAAGTTCAATAATAACTGCATTTCCATTTGGATCAAGTGCAAGTAAGTCTAAACGGTCTTTTACCTCTGGAATAATTATTTGGCGCCCAATAATCAATAGAGCTTCACCAAGAATATCGGTGCTATTTTCTATCCAGTCTTCAAGATGTTTTTCAAGAATATGCTCATTTTTGAGTTTAGTTGCAGAAACTTTTTCAGGTTTATTATTTGTTGATATTTTCCAGAAACTCATAAGCTATCGTGACTTGTTATTACAACTCAAAAATATACAAACCTTTTCCCCCAACAAAAAATAACTTCTTCCTATCCAACCATATCAAAATCAATGACAACACTTATTCTTTGTCCATCATTTTACATCAAAATCTTTATCCTTTTACTTAATTATAGCCCCAATAACAAAGTCTCCCCTCCCAATAACAAAGTCTCCCCTCCTAATAACTAAGTCTGCCAACTTAATAACTAAGTGTCCCGACTTTATTAATAACTCACCTTACGCAAAATTATACACAAGTTATCTTTTGTGTGTTTGGAATATCGGATTCAACACACTGGGCGGGCATTTTGTGCCTAAAGGCAGATTCAACCCTTGATTAGCATCCATAATTTTAAGCGAAGTCTTCCTAACTCTCACCTTGTTCGTATTTCCTTCGTATCTCCTTCGTATCTCCTTCACTTCTGCTTCGACATTTTATTTTAATTTTTTTAGGGCAAAATAACCTTTCCGATTATTTTTTTTTGGCCAGCCGGAGCGAACAAAAAGCGAAAGAAACAAGAGTAGGAACCATAAGTGCAAAACATCATTGGGGATTCAGCTATCGGTAGAATGAATTCTTCTGCAGTAAAACGAACAGCGCCAGTGTACTGCTTACCGATTAAAACCTTATCGGTAAGCATATCATTTTGCTTCAACCCCCTATGGAATATGGTCGAAAAAAAGAGAGAATAGAGATTTTTAAAACTTGCGGGGCTCGGCATTTATCAAAGGGTTTGTTTGACAGTAAATTTTTATGGTCATACAGTAAACCTTATATCCAGGAGTTGACCCAAAGTAAAGAAATGGTTGTATTGAGTTTT
>JAYTGA010000348.1:0-1572 GCA_043733905.1 Segetibacter sp. | reverse complement strand
CAGGCATTTGCCGATGTGCCCGGTTGCCTTTGGAAAATCTGGCTGATTGATGGTGAAAAAAAAGAGGCAGGTGCTGTTTACCTGTTTAAGGATGAAAAGTCATTGCAAGATTTCAAATCCAGTCCATTAGTTTCTTCTGTCCTTTCACATCCTGCCTTGAGTAATTTTGATTTAAAGGAAAGGGATATTCTTAAAGAAGTGAGTGAAATTACTCGTGCTCCGCTTTCCTGACGATAAACCCCAACGAGGGGCTTTTCTCTCACGAGGACATTACTGTTACATTTTTTTTGAAAGCATCTGATGGAAAACATTGAAACCGAAAAAGACAATCGTGGAATAAATAAAACGCGACTGGAAGCATTTTGCGATGGCGTATTTGCTATTGCCATTACATTATTAATTCTTGAAGTAAAAATTCCAAAGCACGAAGACCTTATTCATTATGGCGGACTTAGACCTTATCTTGTTCAGTTGTGGCCCAATTATTTCGCATATGTATTCAGCTTTTTAGTTATTGGTATTTGGTGGGCTAATCATCATTACCTCTCCCGGCTTTTTACTCACACCGACCATTATTTCAGTATGATGACAATTGGTTTCCTCATGTCCATTGCATTTCTTCCTTTTCCCGCAGCGCTGCTTGGCGATTTTATTTCGGATACTGAAAATCGTGCAACCGCCATATCATTTTACATTTTCGGTGGACTTCTGCTTCCTACTATTTTCTGGAATCTTATGTGGAGGTATGGTATCTATAAAAAAAGGCTTATAGATAAGCGATTGAAAGAGTCGTTCATCAAAGGACTTACAAGAACGTATTTTATCTCTTTTATCTTTATTACATCTGTACTTGCCCTGTCTTTCTTTTTTCCAATTGTAAGTTTTTTAATTATGATAGCTGTGAATCTTTTTTTTCTGAAAGCTCCTGAGAAACCTGAGTATGATAATTAGAAAAGACTGTGCACCTGAAAAATAACCCCCGTTCGTCTTTTGATTGATCGTTATTTGCAGGAAATAATCTAATTGCAAAAATTCTATTCTAAACTTAAAGCCTGCAAAACGTTACCAGCAACCATAAAACGACAGTGCAGATGTAAGCATTGGGTGACAAAACAAAAAACTAACACATCCTGCCCATTTAATATTTATTTGTCGATTTAAAGTTTGGCTATAGAGACATTGGATAGATTATTGCAACATTCAATCCATTCAATTAAAATTATTATCATGAAACTGACACTTCTTATTTTAGGAATTTCATTGATCATTACTTTACCTGCTTGTAACTCACAGAATGATACCAGCAAACAGGCTAAGGAGGTACAATCTGCTATTAAAGAAAATAAGCCTGGAACTGTTGCTACAACAGCAGACGGCTACACAATGAGAGTAAAATTAGATGGAAAGGAGTGGACGGCTACCTCTATGATGCCACCGGAAACAGCAGGCAGATTAATAGGGTATATGAATGCAGAATATATTGGGTTTCCTTATGATAGAAGAGACTTGGTAGTGGGAAAAAAAATCACCTTCGGAGAAGACAATGCAGTTGATCTTCTCCTTAATGATGGT
>JAYTGA010000347.1:0-2951 GCA_043733905.1 Segetibacter sp. | reverse complement strand
AAAAAAACAAAAATGAAAAAAAGTCAAAAAAAAGTAATCGTTATTACAGGAACAAGTAGTGGTTTTGGAAAGTTATCGGCATTTCAATTGTCTTTAGATGGACATCAGATTTATGCCGGGATGAGAAATCCTTTGGGTAGCAATCTAGAAACAAAAAGTGAACTTGAACAATTTGCAAAAGACAAAAATGTCTTTATTAAAGTAATTGATTTGGATATAACAGATGACAAATCTGTTGAAAACGCAATTGATGCTGTTGCCAAGGAAGCAGGAACTATTGATGTATTAATCAATAATGCTGGGCAAATGTTTGTGGGAGTTACTGAAGCATTTACAATTGAAGACATCAAAAAACAAATGGACGTAAACTTCTTTGGAAGTGTAAGAACAGATCGTGCCGTATTACCTTATATGAAGAGTAAGAAATCAGGTTTGATAATTCATGTTAGTTCATTGTCTGGTAGAGTAGTATTTCCATTCTTTGGAGTTTATAGTGCTAGCAAATTTGCTATGGAAGCATATGCCGAGGGATTTCGTTATGAATTGTCTGGTTTAGGAATTGATTCTGTAATTGTTCAACCAGGGCCTTTTGGTACTAATCTTTTAGGTAAAAGTCCAGAACCTTCCGATAAATCACGTTTGGAAGCATATGGAGCTTTAGCTGATGTTCCGGATCAAATGAAGACTAATTTCCAAGCGATGTATGATGGTGAAAATGCACCGATTCCACAAGATGTTGCAGATGCAATAAAAGCACTAGTAGATTCAGATGAGAAACGTCCTCTTAGAACCGTTGTGATGCCAAGAGGAATGGATTTTGGTGTTGCTAAATTAAATGAAGGAGTTACAGAAGTTCAAAATAACCTTCTAAAAATGTTGCAATTTGATTCTATGATTTAATTTTCTAGAATAAAGGACTAATTAGTCTATAATTTATTAATTTTGTAAGGGCGATAAACTGCCCTTACATTTTTTTAAATATGGCAAGAAATAGAGAATTTAATACAGAAGAAGTGATTCAAAAAGCAGTGCAACTTTTTTGGAATAATGGATTCAATGGAGTTTCAACACAAGAACTGATAAATGAATTTGGCTTAAGTAAATCAAGTATGTATGGTGCTTTTGGTGATAAAAAACAATTATTTATAATAGCTCTTCAACAATACCGGAGGGAAGTATCGAAGCCTTTAATTGACTTGTTAGATAATTGTATCGAAGTAAAAAAAACAATAACAGATATTTTAAATTCTCAAGTTTTACAAATTTTATCAGACACTAACACAAAAGGGTGTTTTATTGTAAACACTTCGATTGAACTAGCTCCACATGATTCAGACATAGCGAAAATTGTCAAAGAAAACAGGGATGAAGTGGAATCTGCGTTTACAAGAGCCATAAAAAAAGGGAAAAAAAATGGTGAATTTTCTAACAATAAAAACCCTGAAGCAATCAGCCGTTTTCTTTTAAACGCCATTAATGGCTTAAATGTGGATGCAAAATATTTTAAGGATAAAAGAATCTTTGATGATGTAATTAAAACAGCACTAACTATTCTTGATTAATCCCAAAAATTAAGTTGTCTGTTAAATGATATACCATAAAATTGTAACCAAACAAATAATAAGCGACAATTGAACCCAAAAGCCGAACTCATAACATGGGGTTTTGTGCAAGCAGGGCTTGACGTTCAAACTTCGGCTGTTTGCATCGCTTTACTTTGGTTCGGGCTTGACGGAATTCTGTCGGGCTTTTAGTTGTTAACTTTTACTTTTATTTCTTTATTGGGCTTCAGTTCTGGGCTGGACAATCAACAATGCCCTGCCTGCACAAAGCCCTGTTCGTCAGACTGTGAAAAAACCATCTCATTCCGTATAAATATTCTGCAGGATTTTATCATAGAAGCATAAAGAACGATTCAGGCTACTTTAAAAAATTCAAACTTATAATATTTCAAAAAATTGTGAGGCTAAATTTGCTTTAAATTAGCTTTGATACATGCGTATTTTAAAGCACAGACTACCTTGTTGTAGTCTGGTACCCAGTTTTGGATCGTTTCCATCATTGTGTCAAAGCCGAGTATGTTTTTTGTGCGCATGAAGTTGTAGCAGAACATGATGAGGTTCATTTCACCGTTTACTTTTTCCAGGCCCTTCATGAGTGTGTGCGTGTATCCCCAGTGTCGCTTGATACTTCCGAAGGGATGCTCGCAGATGGCCTGCCTTCGCTTGTAATGATGCGGGTTTTGTTTTATGTTGTTGTCATTGATGTCCACTGCATCCTGGTATTCGCTGCGTTGTATGATGCGCTTAGGCAGTTTTGTACATTGTATTTTCAGCGGGCATGTTTTGCAGGCGTCTGTTCTGTAAGTTTTAAAACGGTATGATGTTTCATGAGCTTCGCCCTTTTTATTATGCCATGTACCCAGCGACGTTAGTATGGCTCCGGCGGGACAGGTATAGCTGTCTGTTGCTTTATCATAATCAAAACTTTCGGCTAAAAATTCATTGGCAATATGTTTTACAGAAGGCTGCTCTTTGTAGGCTACATGGGTTATCATATTATCCTGTTGGCAATGCAATAACTCGGTACCCGTATGATAACCTTTATCTGCAAGTACCATCAGCGTGTCTTCTTTTTTCAGTTGCAGGTTTTCTTTTGCCTGTGTGGCTGCCTGGTGCAAAGCCTTGCCATCATTAATGTTGGTGGCCTCGGTGTGTACTATAAGGTTGTGTTTATCATCAACAGCATTCTGTGTATTGAAAGCAACTTCTACAATAGCCTTTGTAATAAGTATGCTGCGGCTATCAGTATCAGTGGTGCTAATTTGTCTGTCATCGGTATTGTTTAATTGCTCTTGTAGGGTATCATATTTTATGGTGCGCTCTTTAAGTTTAGCCAGGCCTTTTGCTATTTTCTCTTTTTTTATTTGAAGTTCATCAGTGCCTTTGTTA
>JAYTGA010000346.1:0-2509 GCA_043733905.1 Segetibacter sp. | reverse complement strand
CAACAGATCCAATGATTTGTCCAATAACAGTGCAGCGCCTACTGCTACTATTTTGAGAGAAACAGGTACAATTGTTTCAGGAAATGTCACTTTAGGCTCTGTGAGCAGTAGCCCTGCTACCATGCCTTTAATTAATGGTACCACTGGGGCATTCAGCTATGTGGGTAACCCTTATGCTTCTCCGGTTAGCTGGCTTCGTATCCTTGCTGCATCTACCAACATTTCGCCTACATACTATGCCTATGATGCCAATGTAAATGTAAAGGGTGCTTATGTTTCTTACAATGCTATTACCGGGTTTAACCAGTTCGGCAATTTTACCACCTCCAAAGTGGATAGTATTATTCAGCCCGGAGCAGCATTTATGATAGAAACGACAGGAGCAAGTCCTGTGCTTAGCTTTACTGAGCAATTCAAAAAAGCAGAGTTTACAGCAGTTTGGAGAACTGTTTCAACAATGCCCAAAATAGCTCTTCAATTAATATCTGCAACAGGCAATAATATTCTTGATGGTGCAGTCACCGTGTTCGACAATCAGTATGGTGCCACCATCGGAAGTGAGGACTCCTACAAGTTTAGTAACCTGGATGAAAACCTGTCTATCGTCAGCAACGGCAAACAACTGAGCATTGAAGCCCGTCCGCAAGCACAGGCAAATGACTCAGTTCCATTGAATTTGTCTAAGTATAAGCAAAGCAGTTATTTCTTAAAAATTGCTTCTGAAAATTTTGATCCTTCTTTGACAGCAGTCATCAAGGATAAATACCTGAACGTTGAATTACCTGTTGACCTTGTAGGTAGTACACAAATGCCTTTCAGTATAACGACCGATCCGGCTTCTTCCGCAGCTAACAGGTTTGTAATTATATTCAAACCAGGTTCCATTCTTCCTGTTACATTGACAGATGTGAAGGCTTACCAGAAAGAACAGGGAATACAGGTGGACTGGACGGCACACACTGAAATTAATGTTGATCATTATGAAGTAGAGAAATCTACAACTGCTCAGCAATTTGAAAAAGCGGGTATTGTGAATGCAAGACAAAACAATTCTGTCACTGAATATTATGGGTGGTTTGATAAGAATGTGGTGACCGGAAACAATTTTTACCGCATTAAAATCGTTGACAAATCAGGTAGTTTCAAATATACCGATATTGTTAAAGTACGGATTGCAAAAGGCGAAGGCAGCATATCCATTTTCCCTAATCCTGTCAAAAATAAGCTCATGCATATTCAGCTTGAGAACCTTGATAAAGGAAGATATAATGTAGTTTTATACAACAACCTGGGAGAAAAGTTAATGACGAAAGTAATTGACCACACGGGTAGATCTGCAGGATATATAGTAGATGCCGGACAATTAGTGAGCAAAGGATCTTATAGGTTAGTCGTTAGTAACGGGGATTTTCAATTAACGGAAACAGTCGTATTTGAATAAAACCAAGTAAGCTGTATTTTGGCTAAGTTTTTGGTATTTGCTCATTTAATTAAATAATGTAATTTTGTTCCCATGAAAAACAAAGCGAAAAAATTTAGGATGATTTTGCTGGTCTGTGTAATAATTCTTCCTGGGTTTTTGTTTGCACAACCAGGTGGGTTTGATGATGATGTATTAGACAACCCCGTACCATTCGATGGCGGAGTTACATTATTGGTAGCTGCGGGATTAGGATATGGTATAAAAAAATATCGTGATAATAGAAAAATAGTTCAAGAATAAATTAATATTTAGAACTGAAAAAAAGAGACAGTCGCAAGACTGTCTCTTTTTTAATGTATTCGCACCGGCTGAACCATTTCAATTATTTTTAAAAACTTTTCTTGTTATTTTGCAGATAAAGGGATTTACCCTTATTTTTGCCACCCTTTAAAAAAAGAAATAGCTTTTCCTGGTTTGATTGGAGAGGTGCCTGAGTGGCCGAAAGGAACGGTTTGCTAAATCGTCGTACGGGTTAAACTGTACCGTGGGTTCGACTCCCACCCTCTCCGCTCAAAATTTTTCGGGGCGTAGCGTAGCCCGGTTTATCGCATCCCGATTTAAGATCGGGAAGGTTGCAAGCCAAAGAAGCTAAAAGGAATTTTCGGGGCGTAGCGTAGCCCGGTCATCGCGCCTGCTTTGGGAGCAGGAGGTCGCAAGTTCGAATCTTGCCGCCCCGACAAAAACCTCTTCAGAAATGGAGAGGTTTTTTATTTGGTTGAATGGTTATCCCGTCCTGATATTGCTGTAGGAAGGTGCAAGCTAGAATCTTGCCGTCCCGACCAGCTTGTTTAGAGTGAAGAAAGTTTTTTGGAAAATGAGTTTCTATTTGATTCTACATATTCATTCTATAGCCGAATACAAAAAGTAAAGGCTATCCACTTAGGTTAACGTGAGTTTTGGGCTTAACCAGTTGGTTATTAACAGGTTTAGATAAAAAGTTGTTGGAAAAAATCATGGTATGAACAAAATTGTAGTTCCTCAACTACGCCATACCATGATTATTAATGAACTCAAAGTTATTGAACT
>JAYTGA010000345.1:0-5638 GCA_043733905.1 Segetibacter sp. | reverse complement strand
TAACACGGATAGAAGGGATTAACAGGATTTTTTTATGAAAAAAATGGATTTTTTGCTTCGCAAACGATTTTATTAGGTATTCGTGCAACAACGCCATTAGATGCAAAAAAGCAATTAAATATTTATTCAAAACGCCGGGTGATCGATTTGAAAGAATTCTTGAAATTAATCATTAAACTGTTTATGAATATTTTCCGAAAAGAAAATTTTTGATTACTGGACTCTATTGATAATATAATAAAAAACATTAAAAGTAGAAATATGACCAGGCCATTAATTAAATATTCCATTTTACTTAAATTTTTTTATTCAGCTTACATTGAATTCTAAAAACCGAGCCAAATTTTTAATAAAAAAAATGGACTTTAGCTAAAGATTCAAAATTAGTTCAAAAGGTTGTTTTTCAGTTGAAAGATTCGTTAAGTTTAAGTAAATCAATCGTTTGAAATTTCATAATGCTATTTTTAAATAAGGTCGGTTAATGCTAAAAAGTTGTATTTATTTCTATTTTCCTCAAAACATCATAGCTTTATTATTTTATCAATCATCAAACATTAATTCTGCAAATAAATGGCATCTGTAAAACCCCTTATTAGTTCTTCTTTTAAATATGAAACACTGGAAGAAACACTGGACGTAAAACCCGAAGGAGCCCACTTGCACATTGGTATTCCAAAAGAAACGGCTTTTCAGGAAAATAGGATTGCCCTTACTCCTGAAGGAGTAAATGTGCTTGTGAACAACGGTCATAAGGTTGTAATAGAATCAAAAGCCGGCGAAGGAAGTAATTATACCGACCGGGACTATAGTGAGGCAGGTGCCAAAATAGAATTTGAAAGAGAAAATATTTTCAAAGTTCCCATCCTGGTCAAAAGTGCACCGGTTGTGCAGGAAGACCTCATGCTCCTTCAAGACAATCAAACCATTATTTCTCCTATTCATCTTTCAGCAATGAAGAGTGAATTTCTGGAAAAGATGATGGATAAAAGAATCACAGCGCTTAGTTTTGAAAACCTAAAAGACGACAGCGGTACCTATCCTATTGTCCGCAGCATGAGTGAAATTGCCGGGGGAGCCATCATGCTGATTGCAGGGCAATACATGGGAAGTGCTAACAATGGAAAAGGTGTGTTGCTCGGCGGCATCAGCGGCATTCCGCCTTCTAAAGTCATCATTATTGGAGCAGGTGTTGTGGGCGAATTTGCAACACGGACAGCCTTGGCTCTTGGGGCATCGGTCAAGGTGTTTGACAATAATGTGTACAGGCTTAAAAGACTTCAGAATAACCTCGGAATAAGGGTGTGGACAAGTGTAATAGAACCCAAAATACTAGCAAAACAACTGAAAACCTGCGAAGTAGCAGTAGGGGCGCTCAGCAGCGAATTTGGCCGGACTCCCATTTTAGTTACAGAGGAAATGGTGGCCGCTATGAGGCCGGGTAGTATTATTATTGATGTGAGCATTGACCGCGGTGGTGTGTTTGAAACCAGTGAAATAACCAGCCACCAGCAACCGACATTTATTAAGCATGGCGTCATTCACTATTGTGTGCCCAATATTGCCAGCGGATTTGCCCGCACAGCCAGCCAGGCCATTAGCAATGTGCTGATGCCGCTGCTGTTAAACGTGAGTGACGAAGGAGGAATGGATCAAATTGTATGGCACGATTTTAACCTTCGAAATGGCATTTATATGTACAAAGGACACCTGACCAATTTTTATCTCAGCCAGCGGTTCGATTTAAAATATACAGACCTCAACCTGCTGATGGCGAGTCGGAGATAAATTTACCGAAAACATTATTCAAGCAACTTAAAATCTTCTGCAAATCGGAATTGCTGAATGTTGGTGGCGATATTTTCACTGGTTGTAAATGCCAGGGAAAAATTGTTGATGGTGAGATGTTGTAGGGTTATTTTTTCAGACATGGGCATGTCTGCCAACACGATTTTATATTGATCTTCATTTAGTTTTTTAACAATTAAATGATCGGTTTCAATATGAAAACCTATGCCCAATGCTTTCAAAAAACATTCTTTGAGTGTCCAGGTTCTAAAAAAAAAGGCCTGCTGAAATTCCCGGTTTTTTATTGACATATACTCCGCCATTTCTTTGGGATGAAATATAACTTGTTGCACCGACTCAAATTTGTCTGACGAAGTCATTTTTTCTGCATCAATGCCTGTATAATAGCTATTGCTTAAAATGAAAGCGGCCAGATTTTCTGTGTGAGAAAGATTAAAAAACAAATCCGGTTCGTTTTCTTTTTTTACAAGAAATGGCTTTCCAAATGCGTTGGAATGAAACTGAATTTTTAAAGGATTAATATTTAAAACCTGTGATAAAATCTTTCGCATAAAAGCATGTGACTGCATGTAAATGCTTTTGTGCGCCTCATCTTTCACCTGGCTGGAACCGGCAGCCTCTTCAGGCGACAGAAGTTGTTTTTTTAGAAAATCTTCCTCTTTTTCCGAAATCTTATTTTTTATGTGACACAAATAAACGTTGTTCAAAACATTCAAAATTGAGAGGTTAACGAAGATGAAATTTTATTCCCTTTTTAATCCATTTCCCAAAATAGATAAACTCATTTTGTCGTTAAAGTAAAGTACCAATCACTTTAAAATTCAAAATTTATGAAATTACTCATCTTTTTAGTGGCAACATTGTTTTCTCAACAGGCGGCACAAAGCCAGGAACTTATTTTCAGAATGAACCAATACGGTGTTTCGTACAAAGATGAAACGACTAATAAATACACTGATGCTGAAATTAAAGCTACGGATGTTGTCATTACTTTGCAAGACAAACTGGTGAAAGTGATGGGCGATGATTTAGCTACATTTTCTTTGCAAAAAATGAAAACTCAAAACAGCAACATTAATCACCTTTATACGCAAAACTGGAAGGCAAATGACAACAACAAAACTCCCATGACTTTTAAATATACTGTGAATGTAGAGACCAAGGAAGCCATGATAGAAGTGGCTTATAAAGATTTCAGAAATTACTATTTCGGAAAATTTAGTTATGGTAATATTGAAAATCCGGATGCAAAAACACATCAGCCGGAAAGTGCTGCCAATTAAAGGGTTATCAAATTCTTTCACCAATCATTGTGTAGCCATTGCAAGAACGCAACCTGACACAAAAACACTTCGGGGAACTCACTTAAAACTGTTTAATTATATTTGAAGATTACCTAACAATTTTCACAAACCCCCTTTGCCACCACATTTATTTCATGTGGCCTGAAACCCTGAGGCAGCTTTACTTCGGGAGTGACCACGGAGTCGAGGCAATAGGTGATGCCGCAATTGTCGCAAACGAAATGGACATGATTGTCGTGGTGATGGCCAGTTGTACAGTCATCTTTGCACAAGGCATAGAGAATACTGTTGTCTGCGGTCGGTATGGTGTGTATGATGCCCTTTTCCACAAAGATTTGAAGGGTGCGATAGACCGTTACACGATCAAATTTTTCTCCGGCTCTTTTTTCTATATCGCTGTGGGCAAGTGCTTTGTTTTGCTCCTTAAACAGTTCCAGTATTTTTTTGCGGCTATCGGTTACGCTCAACTGGTTGCGTTTCAGAATCGTATCCACCGCTGACATTGTTTCCATACATCTGATTTACAAATTCTATTGAGGATTGTTGCTAAAAACATTGTTGACAAAGCCACCCGGCCCCGCTTTTTCTTTCAGCAAACTTTTAATGTCTTTCTCCAACTTTTTCATTTCATCTTCTTTCAGGGCATCATAGACACCGCCACGCACATTGCCGCTTTTGTCCACCAAAGCCATGAACTGTGTATGAATGAACTGATCACTTATTTTTTCAACACCGTTGGCCGGATCGTCTAGCAGGTAGCTGACACGGGCCGCTTTGTAAAGGCTGTCTTTCCGACCGGTGAGCAGCAGCCATTTCCGGGTGTCAATCTTCATGCTGTCAGCATAAAATTTTAACCGCGCCACGCTGTCCGTTTCCGGCTGCACCGTGTGCGACAATATCATGAAATCCGGTTCATCTTTATAAAGCTCATAAACCTTGCGGAGGCTGCCGTTCATCCGTGGGCAAATGCCTTTGCAGGTGGTAAAAAAATAATCCACCACGGTGACTTTTCCTTTCAACCGGCTGTCGGTGATAGTGTTGCCATTCTGGTCAGTAAACGAAAATGGGCGGACATAACTGGTAGTGGGTAGCTTTGCCCGCCAGTTGTCTGTCCCTCTAAACAAAAAATAAAAAAAACCGCCTATCAACACTAAAAAAAACCCAAGATAACCCACCAGTTTTTTATTCATTTCTGTTAAAATTAAAAAGGCAAAGTTAGTTGTTGTGTATTGCAATTGTATTTTGTGAGGATGAGTGTTTCAATGTAGAGACGCGATTAATCGTGTCTTTACATTGAAACACCGCAAAACAGCAGTCCGTTACGAAGTACCCAAAACACCATCGATTTTTGCAACTTTGTTGCAAAATGAACTACATTTGCTACTGTTTTATGAATCTAAAAATCAATTGGGATGCTCTCGGAATAACCACTTCGCTGGCTTGCGCCATTCATTGCGCATTGCTACCATTAATCTTTACAAGTTTGCCAGTCTTTGGTTTTAATATTGTAGAAAATATCCGTTTCGAAATTTTCATGGTTTTGCTGGCTTTTGCCATCGGCATTTATTCCCTTTATCATGGCTATAGAAAACACCACCATAGTTTTTTACCCATGATTGTTTTTTCTGTAGGTTTTCTGTTCCTGGTACTGAAACTTTTCCTTGTAAAATTTGAATATTGGTTGCTGATACCCGCTGTCTGTGGTATTGTCTCTGCCCACATTATTAATTACAAAGCCTGCCGTGTTCACAACCATGCGCATAAGGAGGATTGCGATCATTGAGTTTACCTTGTCAAAACACATACAGGTCATCATCACTTCAGAAAAGCATCTTTTCCCTTACGGATTTCAGTTCTTCTTGTTGCAGGGAAATGATAATGCCTTCCTCATCAAACTTGTAATGCAAAAACCCTACAGTGGATTGAAGACAATTTTTAAATACCCTTTCATACTGCTATTTAACCACTCATCCATTCTGCAATATTTATTTTTCTAAGTCTATAATAGCTGAAAACGTTTACTGGGAGGGCTTTTTAAAAGAATACAATACCAAACAACGCAAATTACTTTTCATTGACTACTACTATTTATTGCATAGTACTAAATATTTCCCATATCTTTGTCTTGTGAAAGTGAAAAAAATCACGAAACATTTAAAAATATTAAAATTAAAATCATGAAAACTTCAATTAACATCTTTAACAGGTTATCCAACACAGAAATTTTGAACCTTACTAATGTGGTAAAAGAAACACTTGCAGACATGAATAACCACAAACCCACAAAAACATTTTGTGCCGCTGACTTGTGGAATATCCAACGCAGAAAAAAAAGCACAATGAGCAGAAGATATTTTCTCTAATATATGAGGAAGGATGAAACCCAACTTAGTTTTCGGTATGTCAAATACCGAAAATGTCGGTACAAGTCTTAACCCACATTGCAGCCCTTCACCCTAAAAAATGCTTTGCGACGTGGGTTTCAAAATTTTTGGGTGGCGGTTTGTGTACTACAGATTTTTGTTTTC
>JAYTGA010000344.1:0-6856 GCA_043733905.1 Segetibacter sp. | reverse complement strand
AAAATTCTTCTTTGCAGCTAAATATTGGACTGCTGCTACGCCGAAACCCTTTTACATATAGACTCCCTTGTACTTTTAAGTTCTTTATTCAACTTTTTTCATGTTTTATTCTTCTCAAAGTTTGTTAAGTTCATGACATTGACCTGAAAGCAGAAAAATCGGTTTGTGATGAACCTGATTTTAATGAAAAAATTGAAAAGTTTGAAAATAATACGACCTGTTTTCGCAACTTGTTTTGGTTGGCTTTGTTGGATGAATAGCCAAAAATCCTTTGCGAAGCAAAAAATCCATTATTTATCTATAAAAAAATCCTTTTAATCCCTTTAATCCGTGTCATCCGTGTTCCAAAATATCATTCATATTGATTCATGCAACAACGCTACTTATTTTCATGAACAAACCGAATCAATTGTTCTGTTGTTAATAATTCTTCCTTCCCATTCTTGTAGTTATCCCGCCTTTGATAGATTTCGTCCAATTCATCTTTAGTCGGTTTTTGACGAATACCGTCTTCCACAAGTGTGAAAATAGCCTCCAGTTTTCTTTCATCTGCCGTATCAATGTATTGGTGCAGGGTTTTCCGAAGTTGTAATGCTTCCATAAAATGAAAATATGATTGATTACAAATTTAGTGGTTAAAAAATTCCTGCCCAATCCTAAACTTTCCCACCTCCCCTGTGGATAATCCTCCAACCCTTTCCCCTCCCCTTTTCCGATATTTGCAGCCAACTTCTTTAGACCGATATGCCTATATTTTCCCACTTACACGTCCATACTCAATTTAGCTTGCTCGATGGGGCGGCTTCTATCAAAAAACTGTATCAGAAAGCCATTGCGGATAACATGCCTGCGCTGGCCATTACCGACCATGGAAACATGTTTGGGGCGTTTGAATTTGTAGCTGAGGCTTACAAACACAAAAACGAAGACGGCACGCTGAAAGTAAAGCCTGTGGTGGGTTGCGAGTTTTATGTGGTGGCGGACAGGCACAAAAGGGCTTTTACCAAAGAACAAAAAGATGAACGTTTTCACCAGGTGCTTTTGGCTAAAAACAAGCAAGGCTACAGCAACCTGCTGAAACTGACTTCGCTTGGTTACACCGAAGGGATTTATGGAAAATATCCCCGCATTGACAAGGAACTGATTTTAAAATATCATGAAGGACTGATTGCTACGACCTGTTGTTTGGGGGCTTATGTTCCGCAGATGATTTTGTCAAAAGGCGAGCAGGAAGCAGAGCAGGAATTTAAGTGGTGGTTAGATTTGTTTGGCGAGGATTACTATATCGAAATTCAGCGGCACGGCCTCAAAGACCAGGAAAAAGTGAACGAAGTTTTGCTGCGCTTTGCAGCGAAACACAATGTGAAAGTGATTGCAAGCAACGACAGCCACTACACCGACCAGGAGGATTACAATGCCCATGACATTTTGCTCTGCATCAACACGGGTGAAAAGAAAAGCACACCCGGCTACGACGATTTTGTGAACGATGATGTTCATGTGAAAGACCGCCGTTTCAAGTTTCCCAACGACCAGTTTTATTTTAAGAAAACTGGCGAAATGAATGAGCTTTTCAAAGACATCCCGCAAGCCATTGACTACACCAACGAAGTGGTGAGCAAGATAGAATTGCTCGACCTCAAGAAAGACATTTTGTTACCCAACTTCCCCGTTCCTGTTGAGTTTCAGAAGCATACTGATACCACCACCAACCAGTGGGAATACCTCCATTCCATTACCTACGAAGGTGCCAGGAAACGCTACAGCGAACTGGGCAGCGAGATAACTGAACGTCTCGATTTTGAATTGAACACCATTAAAATCATGGGCTTTGCAGGTTACTTCCTCATTGTGTCCGACTTCATCAAAGCCGGTCGGGACATGGGCGTTTTTGTAGGGCCCGGACGTGGTTCTGCTGCGGGTTCTGTCGTAGCCTACTGCATTGGCATCACCAACATTGACCCCATTAAATACAACCTTCTGTTCGAAAGATTCCTGAATCCTGAACGGAAAAGTATGCCGGACATAGACACCGACTTTGACGATGACGGAAGGCAGAAAGTGATAGACTATGTGGTGCAGAAATATGGCCGGAACCAGGTGGCGCAGATTGTGACTTTTGGCACCATGGCAGCTAAAATGAGTATTAAAGATGTAGCCCGTGTGCTGGACCTGCCGCTGGCCGAAAGCAACATGATGGCCAAGCTGGTACCCGACAAACCGGGTACTGAATTGCGCCGTTGCCTCACCGCTCCGCTCACCATTAAAGAAGGGCCAAAATCGCTGGAAGAAAAAGAAGGTTTTGGTGCGGAGGACATTGAAAACATCAAGAAACTCCGCGAAATATATCACAGCGATACCGAGCAAGGGCGTGTGCTGCACGAGGCCGAGAGGCTGGAAGGTTCTGTGCGCAACACAGGTCTTCATGCGGCGGGCATCATCATTGCGCCGGAAGATTTGTCGAACATTATTCCGGTAGCGACTTCTAAAGATTCTGACCTGCTGGTCACACAGATTGCGGGTAATGTGATTGAGGAAGCAGGTGTCATCAAAATGGATTTTCTTGGGCTGAAAACCCTGTCAATACTGAAAACTGCACTGGAACTCATCAAACAAAACCACGGCGTGGAAATAGAAATTGACGAGGTGCCGCTGGAAGATGAAAAGACTTATAAACTCTACCAGGCAGGAGAAACGAACGCCACTTTCCAGTTTGAAAGTCCGGGCATGCAAAAGCATTTAAGGGACTTGAAACCAGATAAATTCGCCGACCTCATTGCCATGAATGCCCTGTATCGTCCCGGGCCGATGGCTTACATTCCTGACTACATCGAACGAAAACATGGCCGTGCCGAAATCGTCTATGACATTCCAGAAATGAAGGAATATTTGGAGGAATCGTATGGTATTACTGTTTACCAGGAACAGGTGATGTTGCTGTCGCAAAAGCTGGCGGGTTTCAGTAAAGGCGAGGCGGATGTGCTGCGAAAAGCGATGGGAAAAAAGCAAAAATACATCCTTGACAAAATGAAAGAGCAATTTGTGCAGGGTGCTTCCGCCAAAGGACATCCTGCCGACAAACTGGAAAAAATATGGACAGACTGGGAAGCGTTTGCACAGTATGCCTTCAACAAATCGCACTCTACCTGCTATGCGTTTGTGGCCTATCAAACTGCCTACCTGAAAGCGCATTACCCAAGCGAATATATGGCCGCCGTGCTGAACCATGCGGGCAGCATTGAGAAAATAACCTTCTTCATGGAAGAGTGCAAGCGCATGGGTTTGCAGGTGCTGGGGCCGGATATTAATGAGTCCAACAAAGGCTTTGCGGTCAACAAAAAAGGCGAGATAAGATTTGGCATGATGGGTCTGAAAGGTGTGGGGGAAAACGCCATAGAATTTATTTTGGAAGAAAGAAAAAAGAAAGGTGCTTTCGCAAATGTTTTTGATTTGGTAAAACGTGTGAACCTTCGTGCATTGAACAAGAAATCGCTTGAAAGCCTTGCCTACAGTGGAGCTTTCGATTGTTTCAAAGAATATCACCGTGCCCAGTATTTTCAGTTGAAAGACTTGAACATGACAGGTCTTGACATTATTGTTCAATTTGGCAACCGTTTCCAGGCACAGGCGCAAAGTGTTAGCAACAGCCTGTTTGGCGATTTAATCACGATGGACATTCCTACACCGCAGCTACCAAAGGCAGACCTGTGGTCGCTGACCGAATTGCTTGACCATGAGAAAGATGTGACCGGCATGTTTATGAGCGGCCATCCGCTTGACCATTTCAAATTTGAAATCCGCCATTATGGTTTCACACCACTCAACGAGTTCAACGATGTGAAAGATGCGCCCAGCCTCATTCCTAACATCAACAAAGTTTATCGCCTTGCAGGTTTGGTGACGGATGCGCAGCACCGAGTGACAAAAACAGGCCGCAACTTCGGCAGCATGAGCATAGAGGATTTTACCGGGAAAACAGAGCTAATGCTATGGAGCGATGATTATGTAAAGTACCAGAACTACCTTGAAAAAGGAAAGAACCTGCTGGTGACCGGCTGCTTCAAAACCCGCTACAACAGCGACCAATACGAGTTCAAAGTGCTGTCGGTCAACCTGCTGGAAGTGACCAAGCAAGCCTTTACCAAACAACTCATTATGGAAGTGGCAGCAAAAGCAGTCACCCCGGATTTTGTCAATTTCATTGAGAAAAACGTAAGAACCAATCCCGGAAAAGTCGGCCTGAAATTCAACATTTATGATCAGGTAGAAAACGTAAAATTTACATTGAGGACTTATGAAAAAGGGTTCAGCATGAATGACGACCTCGTGCAGTTTATTGAAGCGAACAATGATATTGAGGTCAAGGTGTTGTCGGAGTAGAATTCTAATAAAATGAAGGTAAAAATTATTGAAAAGCAATTTCCAAACCTTAATGATTAAAATTTAGGTAATTGTGTAGCCAAGACACAAGTTGTAAGTTGAATAAGTATAAAAAAATCAAATTATTTTCTCTTCTTTTCTTATAAATGACCCAAACATTTGCCAGAGAACATTACCCATGTTCACGTAAGCAAATATCAATACCAAAACACTTTTAAAACTAAAAGGCTTCATTAATCTCCACAATGCGGCATAAAAAGAAAGGATAAACAGGAATACCAATATTTGTATCCATGCTCTTACTAAGCTTTTACAAGACTTAATAGCAATGGCCTCAATCGCATAAGTGATTGGCCACCATAGATTTCTTAACATCAGCGTTACTATCCAAAACGCAAAAAGCAGAACGATAAGCAACACTATATTCAAATCTTCTACCCACAAATAAAAAGCTGTCATCAGCCAATAAAGCAATGTAAAGAATAAAGGTAACAGAGTTAGAGCAAGAATTGTAGTCAATACACTTTTAGACTTAGTCATAGTTAACCATTGTTAACTGCCAAGTCCCGGAACAGTAGAGTAAAAAAATAGCGTGGGACATAATCAGCTATTTCTTTTCGGGTACTTGGCAGAAACCTGTAACACAATAGGCAAAATAATAAGCACAGGCCGTAAATGAGCGTTATCAATTGTCTTGTTGTGTTACTTTATAAGTTTACAAGTTTTGAAAAGCAAGAACTAGCTAAAACGCTATATAAAATTTTCAGTGTGCAAAATAAATAAAAAATCAATGCGATGCCGGCTGAACATTAAATGTTCCTGTAACTTCGGCAAAACATTTTTTATGGAAGATTTGAAGAAAATACTGGAAGATTTTATTAATGCAATTACTCGTTCCAATTATTTCGTTGAAGGAGACGATTATAAATTGAAAGTCTATGTAAGAGATACTGTAATCCCAAGGCTTCAGGAAAGAAATATACCTACTTCAGAGTTTTCAAAGCATACTTATCTTCTTCAGATGGACAATAGACATGGAAATACCAGTAAACAAAAATCTTACAATGAAGCCAAAGAAATATTTTTGACAGAGTTAAAACACAGGCTTACTAATCTTCACCTATGAGATGTCTTACTATGAAATGGTTGTGTTCAAAAAGATGCTTTAGTTCATCAACGGTTTTCACCTTGGTTGGTTCTTCCCAACCAATTTTACCCACGATTGGCTTCGGATTTGAACATAATAATATCGTTGTTGGACAAAGAACAAATACAAAGGTAAAAATTTCAAATCGAAATAAATCCACCTCCCAAATACTGTTTCAAATTGTATTTTTTTGTCGTCTCCAATGCCCTTTCAAGGCAGATAAATTTTTGTGCAGTATTGTTTCTAAAATATTCTATTGTCTCGGAATTGATTGAATTGTCAAAGCAAATCATTGTTGTTTTAACTCTTGATTCTCCCTTTTGAGAAAGCAAAGAATCGGTCGCTAAAAAAACTTCGTTTTTTTGAAATTGATGCTGTTTTTCTACACTATAATTGAGTGTAAACCCGTTTTTCAGCAATACTTCTGTTATGATTTCATCGCGGCTGAAAACGGTCAACAATTGAGCTTCTTTCTGCAGAATGTATTGCTTCAAAGCAGCTATATTTTCGGCTTCATTTTTTTCTGCATTGGGCATCCATTCCACCCTTGGAAAACGTGACTGAACCAACTTAAAAACCTTGAAACCTAATTCCACAGCACACTCCAGTTTCATTTTTTGAATGGCACGTTTGTTTCTTTCAATGGTTATGTCACTTATTTTTTTGTATCCTGCCTTGTATGCTTCTTCGTTTTGGTTGATAAGTTGTGGTATCTGCACAAGAATGAATTGTCGGTTCAGATTATCTTCCAGATTCATCTCCATTGTTGCCTGCCCGGTAACACCGCTACCTGCAAAAAAGTCCATCACAATGTCGTTGCCCTTCACATTTGCAACCTGCAAAATTCCCCGAATTAATTCTTTGGGTTTGGGATTGCTGAATATATTTTTCGCCCCGAACAAAGCCGTCATTTCATCATTGGCTCCCTGGTTGTGGCCAAACTCCTGGTGAGACCACCAGTTGGTAGCGCACTGCCCCTCTTCTTCCCTTTCAAAACGAAAATATTTCTTCCTTGGAAAGCCATCGCCACCTTTTGGAAAGATGATTCTTTTATCTGCCAGCAGGGTCTTATAATTGTTTTCATCCCCCATCCATTCTTCGTTATACTGTTTGCCATTGTTTGGGTTGGTGATGGTGTATCTGCTACCCGATTGGTCACTGCCAACCTTCCACGGTTTCGATGCCCACTCGCCTCTTTCGTCTTTGTCAGGATTGGAAAAATCACCGGTCAAATCCACCTTGCCAACACCGGATTTTTTATAGGCTTCTTTATTTTTTGAATAGCTGATGATGTGTTCTGCTACCAGGCCAATCATCTTGGTTTTGTCG
>JAYTGA010000343.1:0-7164 GCA_043733905.1 Segetibacter sp. | reverse complement strand
TCGCCCCCCACATTAAAGAACACCCCATGCACACCATTGGGCGTGGTCACCAGCGAATCATCAATGTTGTATGCTTTGCTACTGTGTTTGTTGGTCATTTTAAAAGCATCGTCCACCAGTTTGTCAAACTTATTGGCACCTATTTGTTTGTAGCTCACATAGATGCGGCCATTGAACTCAGGAAAGTCAATGTTGATCCACCAGGGGTTTTCTGTGGCTTCGCCAAAAAAGCTGCTATCCTTGACCACACTGGCATACACGGGATATTCAAATGAATAAGGATAGCCCGGCTGGTCAAACAACCTGTATTTTTTTTCAGGAAAATGAATCTGGAAATAACCTCTGCGCTTTGGCACATAATCGCTGTTGCACGATACAGACAATAACAGGGCTGATATTGTTGCAAATGAAAAACCTTGTAAAATTCTTTTCCTGTTCATTAAAAATATTGGGTTTCAAAACATCAGCACATTAGCTAATTAATTTTCTCATTGAGCCATTTTCACATTTTCAAATCATCTTCCGGTTTTATAGTCACTTTTATTTTTTGCAGCCTGTTTTTTTCAACAGCAAGCACAGTAAAGTTGAACCCCTTATGTTCTATCACTGCATTGATGGGTGGTATTTCGCCAGCCTGCTCCAGAACCAGCCCTGCCAGCGATTCGCTTTCGCCTTTCACATCGTCAAATGTTTCCTGGGGCAGATCCATGGCCTTGCACACATCGTTTATCATGGTCTTGCCGTCAAACACATAGTTGTAGTCATCCAGCTTGCTGTGCGACAGGTCTTCTTCATCAAATTCGTCTTTTATGTCGCCAATAATTTCCTCCATTACATCTTCCAGTGTCACAATACCACTGGTGCCGCCAAATTCGTCCACCACTATGGCAAAGTGGTTTCGCTTCTGCTGAAACTCCTGAAGCAAATCCTCAATCATTTTTTGTTCGTGAATAAAAAATGCCGGCCTCATCAGCGGGTGCCAGTCAAACCCAGCACCTTCATCAATGTGTGGCAGCAAGTCTTTGGTGTGAATCATTCCTTCAATAGTGTCCAGATCTTCTTTATACACAGGCAGGCGGCTGTAGTGCAGTTCCTCCACAGTTTTAATAATCTCGTCAAACGACATGTCGTGTTCTATTCCATTCACATCCAGCCGGGCTTTCATAATTTGCTTCACGGTAATGTTGCCAAACTTGACAATGCCTTTCAGAATGTTCTTTTCCTTTTGCGAAGCTTCACTTTCTGTGGTAATGTCTATGGCATGGTCCAACTCTTCCAGGCTGTAGGCACTGCTACTTTTTTTGGCAAGTTTTTTTTCGATAAAGTCCGATGTCCTGACCAGTTGCCTGCTGAAGCTTTTTAGAATTTTAGAAATGATTTCGACCAATGGACCCGCATCGTTGGCAAACCTGATATTGTTTTGGGTTGCCATCACTTTTGGCATCACTTCGCCAAACAGAACAAGCAAAAAAGTAACGGCAAGCACTTTAATTACAAACTCAACCCACCAATAGTGAGGATTGAGAACAAGAAATGAGTCAATGACAAAATTGGAAATGATAATAATGGCGATGTTGACAAAACTATTGGCTATCAGCAGCGATGCCAGCAGTGTTTTTGGGTCTTCGAGCAAATGAACAATCCGCTTGTAGCCCCGTTGCTGCTTGGTCTTCAGCATGTTTATGTCTTTATAAGAAAGAGAAAAGAAAGCGACTTCGGAACCGGAAACAAAAAATGAAACCAGCAACAGGATAATGAGCAGAATAATCAAAAAAGTAGTACCCTGAGTCGTTAATACAGAATTGGCAGTCAGAAAAAATTGGAACAAGGCCGAATGATAATCCAAAACAATTAAAGTTGATTGAACAATAAGAAAGCAAAACAATTGCTGCTTCCCGTTTATTTTTTTAAGCGTTTATGAAGAAATCTAAAAAGGCAGATCGCCCTTGGCCTCGCCAACCGGGGGAGGTGTTTCCATCGTTGTTTTTTCAATGCCATTTGCCTTATATTCACCATTTCCATTCTCATATTGATCTGTATTCACCTCATGATCTTCATGGTCGGCAACGGTTTGATAAGTATGCCCATCTCCTCTTTTATCAAGCATAATGAGGTTGTCGCCTACAACCTCGGTGGCAAATTTTTTGTTTCCTTCCTTATCTTCCCAACTTCTGGTTTTCAGGCGCCCTTCTATGTAAACCAGGCTTCCTTTATGCAGGTATTTGTATGCCAGGTCGGCAAGTCCCCGCCATAAAACAACAGTGTGCCATTCTGTTTGCGAAATCAGTTTGCCCCCTCTGTCTTTGTATGTTTCAGTTGTAGCCAAGCTAAACTTTGCCACGCCAATGTTTCCTTCAAGGTATTGCACATCGGGGTCTTTGCCAAGATTTCCAATTAAGATTACTCTGTTTACACCTCTCATAATATTCTTTGGTTTTTAAATTGAGCCGGATTACAAATAGCTGTCTAAAATTAGCTCTTTTTTTATTATAGCAAGAAACGTTCAAAAAAAATTTGCCATTTTTTTAAAATTGTTGTCAATAGCAAAGAAGAAAGTCTTTTTATGAATAGTTTAAACCAGTTTATTCTGCTTCCTCAATATCATGTGTTTAACTCATTGTCGCAAAGCCTTTTTCCAGGTATTGATTTATAAACTTGGGAAATGGAACTGTGCCAAGTTCTTCCTGGCTTAATGCCTGATAGTGCTGAAGCGATAATGGAATGGATATAAGTTCAATAGTAATAAAGTTGCCTTCGAGATTTTGATGTGTCAGTTGCTGTTTGTAAATGCCTGAGACGTTTTTAATTTTATATTCCTCAATACCCATTTGGTACTGTAACCATTGATTGATCTCCTCTTTTTTCCACACAGGCATTTTAGAAGATTGATACAAATAAAATTCATACAAATTTTGCCAAATGTCTTTTTCTATTCTTTTAGTGACCAAGAATTTATCTTTAACCGAAAAAATAAAATAAGTGAAAAACCGATTTTTTCTTATCAACTGCTTTTCTTTTATCGGCAGTTTATTTACAGTTCCCTGGTTGTAGGCTATACAATTTTTCTTTAGCATACAATTCTGGCATTCAGCAATCCGGGGTTTGCAAACTGTAGCCCCAAAGTCCATAATAGCCTGGTTGTATGATGCAGGATCATTTTTAAACAAAAGCTGATTGGCCAGGTTTTCAAAAAATAATTTTCCTTTTGAAGAATCTATGGGGATACTTTCTCCAAAAAATCTGGCTAAAACCCTGAAAACATTTCCATCTACAACTGCATGTGGCAGCCCATAAGCAAATGATGAAATGGCAGCAGCAGTGTAAGGGCCAATCCCCTTTAGGGAAAGTAGGGTCTCATATTGGTCAGGAAACTTTCCATTCAACTCAAAAAAAATTTTTTTTGCTGTATGAATTAAGTTTTTACAACGCGAATAATACCCTAATCCTTCCCACATTTTAAATACGGATTGATCATCAGCCAAAGCAAGGGTTTCTAAGGTGGGGAATTTTTTTACAAAATTTGTGTAATACCCAATTCCGTGTTCAACACGGGTTTGTTGCAATATTATTTCGCTTATCCAAATTTTGTACGTATCTTTCTCTTTTGCCCATGGCATGATTCTTTCATTGTAATTATAATGCCATTTTAAAAGTGTTTTAGTAAAAAAGCTATTTGTTATTTTAGACAGTTTCATTTTTTTTAAGAGAATTAATTTGTAAAACAGTTTTTAAAAACAAAATGAAGTAATTTTATTGTTTTTTTAAAATCATTATTTTGTAACGTCGGTATTTAATATAAATAAAACAAAATTTTTAATGTTGCCTTATTAATTTAAAAGTAACATTTAACTATTTCAAAAAACCTCCTAATTTAAAAACATTCATCCAATGCGAAAATCAGATCTTATTAGTCAAATAGCAGACAAAACAGGTATTCCTAAAGTTGATGTGTTAGTAACACTGGAAACTTTATTTAAAGAAGTCAAAGAAAATTTGGCTCAGGGCGAAAATATTTACATCAGAGGCTTTGGCAGTTTCATCACGAAAAAGAGAGCAGCAAAGATTGGAAGAAATATTAAAAGAAATGTTGCAGTAGAAATACCTGAGCATTTTATTCCTGCGTTTAAACCTGCAAAAGAGTTTATCAGTGAAGTAAAAAGCGTAAGAATGAAAGAAACTGATAAAGAAAAATGATAATGTAGAATAACATAATATCTTTTTTTATTAACATTTTTATTTAATGTTCTACTTTTATTTTTTTTGCTGCAATTAATCAGAATAAAGTGAAAAAAAAACAATTTATACTGATTTGTTGTGGCATTTTATTACTTACTTTTTTATTCTTCTTTGGGGAAATTATACCCCCAAAAAAAATTACTTCATTAAAAAATACACCCGCTTCCGACACAAATTCCGTTAAAGAAATTCGTTTTGAGCAATTACTAGATAAATCAAAAGAAAAACTTTCACCTTCTCAACTTTTGTATATCACAGGATTGGAAAATAGTGTAACAAGAGGAGATGTAAAAAATCAGCAAATACACGTTTTTAGGCAGCTTGCCACATATTGGGGAGACAGTATCCGCCTTTTTGAACCTTACGCATACTACACTTCGGAAGCAGCAAAGTTGGAAAATTCTGAAAAATCCCTCACCTTCGCTGCCCATTTGTTTTTAAACAGTCTTAAAACAGAGCCGCAACAGGCTATGCAACATTGGCTGGCAACAAATGCTAAAGATCTTTTCAGCCGATCACTTGTCTTAAATCCTGAAAATGATAGCAGCAAAATTGGCTTGGGAGCGTGTTACATTTTTGGCAATCTATCGGACAATCCAATGGAAGGCATCAGCCTGATCAGAGAAGTTGTACAACGCAATCCCGACAACATGTTTGGCCAATTCATTTTAGGATTGGGCGGCATCAAAAGCGGTCAATACGACAAAGCTATTGAGCGGTTTAGGATTGTATTGGCTAAAGAGCCTTCCAATGTGGAAGCCATGCTAAACCTTGCGGAAATATATGACCGAAAGGGAGAAAAAGCAGAAGCAGTTAATTGGTATAAAAAGGTGAAAGCCATAGTGAATAACAATGAGGCGCAAAAAGAACTTGATGCCCGAATAAGTGCTTTAAATAAATAGAATCAGAATTTATCATCATTAAAACATTTTTACAAAATGCCTTGCGGAAAAAAAAGAAAGCGTCATAAAATTGCGACGCACAAACGTAAAAAAAGACTAAGAAAAAATCGTCATAAAAAGAAGAAGTAAGTTTCTTATTCCTGTCATTAAAAAATAAGTACGCAATGCCGGAGAAATATTTCAACTCTCCGGCATTTGCAACTTTATCCTGTTCTGCCTACCAACCTGTTTTCGCAACTTTTACCTTACCTTATCTATTCTAAAAAAAGTGGCAGGATAAATACGTGTTGGTATTCAACACGGTGACTAATTGGTATGTCCCCCTTTGCAGGATGGGACTATGTGTGAATTTATTAAAAGTTGCAATTTTGAACAAAGAATTAATTATCAATTCTACTCCACAGGGAATTGAAATCGCATTATTAGAAGACAAAAAACTGGTAGAAATACACAATGACAAAACTGATGCAAGTTTTGGTGTAGGAGATGTTTACCTGGGAAAAGTAAAAAAACTGATTCCCGGACTCAATGCTGCATTTATAGATGTAGGATTTGAAAAAGATGCATTTCTTCATTATACTGATCTAAGTCCTTATGCCCGTTCTATTCTCAAATTTACCCAGTTAAGCATACACGAAAAATCAGAAACCAGTTTTGATTTTAGCAAGTTTGAAGTGGAGCCGGAGATTATTAAAACGGGGAAAATAAATGAAGTACTCAGCGGCAAGCCAAATGTATTGGTTCAAATTTTAAAAGAACCTATTGCCGCTAAAGGACCCAGACTTAGTTGCGAAATTTCCCTTCCTGGTCGTTTTATTGTGTTGACACCCTTCAACGATATTGTTGCGGTTTCTAAAAAGATACACAGTAGCGACGAAAGAAAGAGGCTGCAAAAAATAATGGAAGGGGTAAAGCAAAAAAACTATGGTGTCATAGTGCGCACTGCCGCCGAAGGCAAAACGGCTGCAGAATTGCATGAAGACCTTACCAATCTTATTAACACTTGGAGAAATATTCAAAAAAATCTCAAAAATGCCACTGCTCCATCCAAGATTTTAAGTGAACAAACCAGGACCACCAGCATGTTAAGAGATCTTCTTTCCGAAGATTTCAATAAAATAGTGGTTAATGATCAAAGCATTTACCAGGATACCAAAAATTATATTCAACGGATAGCTCCAGAAAAGGCAGAAATAGTTGGAATGTACCAAAATGGTGTGTCTATTTTTGATCATTACGGCATTACCAAGCAGGTAAAAAGTGCTTTTGGCAAAACCGTCAACCTGGGTAGTGGTGCTTATCTAATTATTGAGCACACGGAAGCCCTGCATGTGATAGATGTGAATAGCGGCTATAAAAGTGTTGGCAATAATCAGGAAGAAAATGCCTTGCAAACTAATCTGGAGGCTGCTGAAGAAATAGCGAGACAGTTACGATTGCGGGATATTGGCGGCATTATAGTGGTTGATTTTATTGACATGAAACTGCCGGACAATAAAAGAAAGCTCCAGGAGGCAATGGACGGTTTTATGCGGCCGGACAGAGCACGACATGCGATTTTGCCTATTTCAAAATTTGGACTGATGCAAATCACCCGCCAGCGCATGAGGCCGGAAATAACGATCAATACGTCCGAAGTTTGCCCTGCCTGCAATGGAACAGGCAAAATTTCTTCCACAATTTTGCTCGTGGACGAAATTGAAAAAATGCTTCATTACCTGGTTACGCATCAGCACAAAGATCTGACACTGTTTGTCAACCCGATTGTTTATTCCCACCTTACAAAAGGTTGGTTTTTCAACAGTATCAGGTATAAATGGAATAAAAAATTTAAATCGGGCTTAAAGATTTTGCCTAACAACAATTATCACATTGTTGAGTTTCACTTTTTCGACAATAATGAGGAAGAAATAAAAATTTAAAAAATGAGGCTGTCTCAAAAGCTCCTAAAATTATAAAGTAGGCACTGAGAATAGCTTAAACGATAGTAAGTCTCCGACAGTGACCCGAATAAAAAAGAAAGAGG
>JAYTGA010000342.1:0-4759 GCA_043733905.1 Segetibacter sp. | reverse complement strand
TACCCGTAATGAAACTGTATAACTCTCCTTTTTTAAATTGGTTGTCTATCATATAGTTAGTTATGCAACCAATCAAAAGTAAGAATAAAATTTTGTTTTCCTCAAAGAAATGGAATATTAAATTTTGAAGAAATTTTTTCAGGAAAACATCAGAGAAGGTGTTTTTTTTAGGTTTTCAGTTTTTTGCAGAAATAGAGATATGCCATCGTTTGCATTCATTATTAGGTTAAATGAAAATGTGCTCACAATGCTTAATTCTTGTTTTCTTTGCCACTCATGGTTCATATTGTTATCATTGCCACACTAATTTTGCTTGTCATTCATGCAATTTTAATAGAAACCTATCGCCATTGGTTTTTGAAAATGAAACCATTTGTTTTAGATGAAAATGAAGTTGCTGCTGCCACATTTTCTATCATCATTCCAGCAAGAAATGAAGAAGGGCAAATTGGCAATTGTCTTCTATCGGTCTTGGCGCAATCATATCCTAAGACAATGTTTGAAGTGATTGTTGTAGATGATTATTCAACTGATAATACTGCGGCGATTGTAAAACGGTTACAAGAAACATATACGAACTTATCGCTGATTCAACTGGAAAAACTGCCCGATACTAAACTGCTGAATAGCTACAAGAAGAAGGCAATTGAACTTGCTATCCTGCAGGCAGTGGGAAATTTCATTGTTACAACTGATGCAGATTGTATTGTTCATGAAAAATGGCTTCAAAACTTTGATGCATTTATCAGGCAGACGGGTGCAGTATTTGTGGCAGCGCCAGTTAAATTTTCAGATGATGGCTCGTTTGTATCGCGCTTTCAGTGCCTTGATTTTATGAGTTTGCAAGGCATTACCGCCGCCGCAGTTGCTGCTGGTTTTCACAGCATGTGCAATGGGGCCAACCTGGCATATAGCAAGCGGATTTTTAACGAAGTTGGAGGGTTCAAAGGCATTGACAACATAGCCAGCGGCGACGATATGATGCTAATGCACAAAATTGTTGGACAGCACAAAAAAGGTGTCCAGTTTTTATTTTCACCCGAGGCCATTGTTTGCACCACACCTATGACTACCTGGAAAGATTTTCTCAATCAGCGCATCCGCTGGGCCAGTAAGGCAGACAAGTTTGAAGACAAAAGGATCATTGTTGTTCTGGCATTTGTTTACCTGTTCAACTTAAGTTTTATTATTGTTCCAATTGCAGCTATATGGCAGTGGAAATTATTGTGTTGGTGGGGAATCATGGTGATATTAAAAACGGTAGTCGAATTAAGATTTATGTTGCCAGTAGCCCGATTTTTTAAAGAAGAAAAAATGCTTTGGTGGTTTCCGGTCATGCAGCCTTTTCATATTGTTTACACAGTGGTGGCGGGATGGCTGGGAAAATTCGGAAGCTATCAATGGAAGGAAAGGAAGGTGAAATAAAAGCTTAGCTATGAACTATTAGCTATAAAGTGTTAGGTGTAAGGTGTGAAGTAAAATTATGAGCTATGAACTACAAAATGTAAAGTGCTAAACGGAATTTTCTTGTCTAAAGTCTAATATCTAACATCTAACATCTAATATCTTACACCTCACCTCTAATATCTAATTAAAGATTGGTGACCACCACATTTCTGCTAAAACTTTCTTCCAGTGAAATGAAGGTTTCGGTTCTTTCAATTCCCTTTATTTTTTGCAGTTCATCGTGCAGAACATAGCGAAGCTGGCTGATGTCTTTGCAAACAATTTCAGCAAACATGCTGTAGTTGCCGGTTGTGTAATTAAGACGGACAATCTGAGGAACGTTTTTCAATTCGTTGGCGACAGTGTCGTAAAGCGAACTTTTTTCCAGGTAAATGCCAATAAAAGCGATTACATCATACCCAAGAGATTTCAGGTCAACATTTAATCTTGTACCTTTAACAATACCCATTTCCTGTAACTTCTTTATCCGAACATGAATGGTGCCGCCGGAAACAAATAATTTTTTACCCAAATCTGCATAAGATACTTCGGCAGTCTCCATCATTTCATAAATAATCTGCAAATCGAGTTTGTCAAGATTTAATTTGTTAGCCATGAATGGAATTTTTTTTGATGATTTTTAATATAATTGTTAAATGTCTGAATAATTTCTAAATTTATAAAATAATTGTTTAAAAAAATGCAACAAATAAGCTAAACGCTGTAACATTGCATTATCAACGCAGTCACAAGGACTGTACAGAATTGAAAACATACTGTGGGGTGATGAAATTTTTGGCAGACATGCCCTCTTGTCTCGGGGGTGAGGATAACAGGATAAACGAAGTATAGAGCCGTTTTGTCCGCCGCAAGGCGAATAATGCGACCGGGGTCGACCACCGAACTTTGTACTTCAGCTAACTGCCTCGTGGAGGTTCGATCCCTCCCCCTACAGCTATCTTAAAAGCCCTTGAAGGCATAACCTGCAAGGGCTTTTTGTTTTGTGGATGTTGACCCGCTGAGGGCTGTCTTAACTAAAATATCTTATCTCCTGTTTCATTGAATGAGACAGCAATAGATGCTGATAAATTTTCCTGAAGGAAATTGAAATAGAGAAAATTATGTGTTACCCATGACTACCAACTGATCCAAGTGTGGGGTAGGACTACCGCCTTCTTTTTCGAGAGTAATGGCAAATGCCTTTGCTTTGGGAATATTTTTCATTTTGCAAACACCAGCACAGTCGGGGCTGATCATTCCTGCATCTACGGGTTTGCCATCTACAATGGCCCATAGCTGAAACTGTTTACCTGCTTCGGGCTGTGGAAGCTCTTTAGCCATTACATAAACATCTCTGTTGCGACTGTCCCAAAAAATGGTTGCGTCTTTGTTATTTTTCCCCCCCACGCTTTTCATTTTTATCTTCAGCATGGCAGGGTCCGACATCATTCGGGCCGTATGTTCCCATTCTTTTTGGCTGGTTTGATAAACCTGGTTGGAGGTGGTTAGCGTGTTTCTTTCGGTCAGCAATGCCTGGTAGGCCTCATTTTTTTCTGCATAGCGATTGTAGAAATAAAAATTAAGTGCAGCACTAACCGCAAACAAGAGAACAGAAGCTGCTGCCATCATCTTCCATGGCCTGCTGTCGATATTGATTCTGTGTACGCCAATTTGCGTTTCATTTTGCGAAGCAGAAAAAGATACAACCGGCGCAGAAATATTGTCCTGCCTGATAGTAGCCATCAGTCTTTCTTTCAGATGATCTGGTGCAGGAACTGCTTCGGCAAAAGCCTGTTGTTCAAGGTCATGTGAAAAAGTATTGATTGCAACTTCTATATCAACATATTGCTTGCGCAACGTGTCCAGTTCAGCAATCTCTTCTTCATTTGCCAAACCTAGCACGTAGGTTTCAATCAATCCACTCTGTATGTATGCCGATATGTTCACTTTTTATTTAATGACCTGTTTTAATTGAATCATCGCATTTCGCAATCTTGTTTTTACAGTGCCTAAAGGGATCTGCAACATTTTTGATATTTCATCCTGTGTATATCCTTCAAAATATGACAACTCTACAAGTACCCTATATTCTTCTTTTAGTTTGTAAACAATTTTTTTTAACCCGATTTTGTCGGTGTTAGTTTGAATGCTTCCCGCCTGACTATAAACGTTTTCTGTCAGTTCTTTATTTTTCTGACTCTGCTGGTAATTCTTGCTTCGAATAGCATCAATACTTGCATTGCGGGCTACGTTCAGCATCCAGGTAAAAAGTCTGCCTTTTGTGGAGTCATAACTTTCTATCTGTTTCCATACTTTAATAAATACTTCCTGTAGCAAGTCGTTGGCAAGTTCTCTATCGGGTACAATATTTAAAATAATGGCATAGAGAGACCCTGAATAGTGATCGTATAAGTAGCTGAATGCTGATTCACGACGTTGCTTCAGCATCGTCACCAAATCGCTTTCGTTGTATGTAATGCCGTTATTCAATTAGCGGAGTTGATAAAATAGGTATTTACCACGGTGAAAGCTGTTTCATATACGGAAAAAGCTCTTTAATGGTTTTTTATTTTTTAGGAAACAAGTTTTGTGTAGGCATCTGCAGTCAGCAAACTTTCCACATCTGCTTCGTTTTCGATGATCATTTTGATCATCCAACCCTGGCCATATGGGTCGGAATTAACAAGTTCAGGCTGGTTTGCCAGCAATGGATTGATTTCATTAATCGTACCATCTACCGGCAGAAAAAGGTCGCTGACAGTTTTAACTGCTTCTACAGTGCCAAAGACATCTTCGGCTTTCAGGCTTTTGCCAGCGGCATCTATGTCCACATAGACTATGTCACCCAATTCGCTCTGTGCAAATTCTGTAATGCCAATGGTGGCAATGTTACCATCCATTTTTATCCATTCATGGTCTTTTGTGTAGCGGAGGTTTTCTGGGAAAGTCATGCGTTATTTTTTTATTGGTACAATATTATACAAAAAACCGGATAGGTGGTCAATTTCAAATTGATAAAGAATAATTTATTGACTTGAATATTCAACGAACCTAATTACCAGCAAATGCATGGATGGCATGTGTCTCCACCTATTCAAACAAAGATCTAAAGAATTTTATAATCAAAATTATTTGGTGTGGAAATGCCAGCCCAACTTGTAATTCATGCAGCAGATTTGTTGCTTCAAACTTTCTTTTTGCAGAATACATTTTAATTAACGTGAGTTTTGGCTCATTGGTTAAAAAATGGAGGGCAATCTATCCAGCCAGGTGTAGCTGCACAATCCTGCATATAGGTTGACCAACATATTGA
>JAYTGA010000341.1:0-5889 GCA_043733905.1 Segetibacter sp. | reverse complement strand
AAACCGTTGGGTGGTTGTTACAGAAAAAAATTAGATGATTTTCGACTCGTTTTCCAATGCTGAAAAGTGTTACCTATGTTGTGCTATTTATCATTTAGGTTTTAGAGTTTAAGGTTTAAAGCATTTTTATTTACTTGAGTTTTATTCTATAAATAATGTGGTGAACCTTTTAAACAGATTTTTGCAAATCCTTTACGCCGCCTTTTAAGCTATTCAGCAGCTACTTATGTTAGGTTGTTTGTCGCAGGTTAAAAACAGCTTGGGACGGCGAAATACCCATGTAGGCAGTAGGCAGAAGTGCTATTTGTCACGATAAGGTTATGGTATTTTCTCCTGTGTCAATAACGTTGTTGCATGAATCAATTTGAGGAGTATTTGGGAACACGGACGACACGGATTGAAGGGATTCTCAGGATTTGTTTTTTGATAAATAATGGATTTTTTGCTTCGCAAAGGATTATTGGTTATTCATGCAACAAAGCCTGTGTCAATGCAAAACTTTGTACCTTCTAAAAAGTCAAGTCCAAGAAGCCCATTATAGTCTGAAAAAATGCCGTGAGCTAAGAAGTCGTAAACCTGAATTTGAAATTTTTCTTTTGTCAAACCAAGAGATGCAAAAATGTCAATCTCAAAAATTTCGGTTTCAATAATTCCATTGGCAGTTTCAATTTCAACAGTTCCGATGTTGTCTTTAAGGTCGTGTCCGAGCAAATACAAAGCATTGCTGTCAATGGTTGTATTTGTCGCACCTGTATCCAAAATCATTTTCAATTCATACTTGTTGTCAATTTCAATATTTACAAGTATAAGTCCACTTTCTGGCTCTCGTTTAAATTTACAGGTCATTTCTTAATACGATTAAAAATGCCTGTCATTTTTCTGATTGGTCTGAAGGTTCCCGTATAAATCAGCGTTATTTTGTCAAAGTTTGAAGTTTTGTCCCTACCGATATAACAAACTTCTTTTTTGTCCTTGCTATGAAATAAAGGGATGCCTGAAAGAACGTCAATTTTGCTGTCGTCCATAATTGGATTTCCAAGCAAAACCCATTCGTCTGGATAAAGTGCCTTGATGTCTGCGATATTTATTAATTGCCCCATTTTGTTGCCTGTTTACGATGCAAATTTACGCATTATCCTTCACTCTCAAGTTCATGAGGTTTGCTACAGCAATTCTGCCAACGGTCGGAGGCTTTGTGTAGTTGGGGAATTAACCAACTCTCCGCCCGGAACTGAAGCTAAATTTATAACTAATGTTGAAATAACAAACAAAAGCCCGGCACCCCTGCACAGGGCGTACAGTTTTTGCCCAAAACCCCATAAGCAAAAAGTTTCTCCGACCACCCCGCCTACCGCAAGGTTTCCGCACACGGCGGACAGGCTGTACAACATTGGCTTCATCGTTGGCCTTCCAGGCCCGACGAAGCCTTATTTGTTGGCGGCAGCTTTATACCCTTAAAACATGTGCCTTATACTTTTCAAAAGAACTAATTTGAGCTAAGAAGATCAGAACAAACTTACTTAGCTCACTGATATCCGCAGAAGTACTATCAAATATTACTGTAGCGATTGGGTATTTGGTAAGGTTTTGTTGATACTGCAAATTTTTGTCAATAGTTAGGAGAATATCGAAATTGTTTTCGACACATAAAGACATTAGCTTTCCATTCTTGATTCCACTCCAATCCATCTCACGTACAGTAGAAACTTCATGAGGAAGTAGTTTTGGCTTTAAGTGTTTTGTTACACACTCGTCAAGCAATATTTTTATGGAGAATATTTGAAGAGGATTCGAGTAGTTTTTGAGATACTTCTAATAACCTCAGAACTTGGTCGCGTTTTACACTTTCAAAATCCTCAAGAAAATAGTTAATAGAGTGTCCAGCTTCGAGATAGTCAAAAAGGTTCTTTATAGGTACACGAGTACCATTAAATACGGGAGTTCCACCAAGAATTTCTGAATCAATATTAATAACCTGTCCTAACATATAGTAAAGCTACTAAAATTTACTCACCTTAAATTTTAGGGTGTTTCGCTTAAAGTTGCCCATAACAAGAGTCTCTGAAAAAAACTTCCCGCCTTCCACAAACATACACACAAAATCATTTAAGAAAAAGTCCTGATCTATTTTGGCAAATGCATTTTATAACAGGCAGCGACCGGCATCAAATGTTATTTGTAACCTTTGATAATCATGTATCCCCCGACAACCCGGTTCGGCTCATAGATGCTTTTATCCCGGCAACCCCTGCACAGGGCGCACAGTTTTTGCCAAAAACCCCATAAGCAAAAAGTTTTTCTCCGACCACCCCGCCTACCTCAAGGTTTCCGCACACGGCGGACAGGCTGTACAACATTGGCTTTATCGTTGGCCTACCAGACCCGACGAAGCCTTATTTGTTGGGCGCAGGCCTACGGATCTATTAAATTTGCTTACTTTCTCAATATCTTCTCTATTGCTTTCCCTTTAGCTAATTCATCAATCAACTTATCTAAATAACGCATCTTTTGAATGAGTTTGTCTTCGATTTCTTCAGCAGCCTTATTTCTTAGCGGTCGTTTATTTTTTTAATCGTATTTGTATGTAACCTTAACCATCTCGTTGTCACTTTCGTCTCCATACTCTAATTGTTCTACCAAATCTCCTCTTTCATTATAAATAAATTTATGGCGTCGAAAAATCTTCCCGTCGTTAAAGAAGGTATTGTCTTCAATCACTTTGCCAGAACTATCATACTTCCATGTATATAGTTGTTGCTCCAATTTATCAATTTTATCTAACAGTTTTTTTTCAACTTTACTTCCTGTAGTATCATACTTATAAGAATAGTGTTCAAAAATTGATGTGTCCATTGCAACCTTCCATTCTTCAATTAAGAAAGTATCTTTATATCTATATTCTGTTGTTGAAATTTTCGGTACTGTTGGATTGCCCATGAAGTCTACCAAAGAAGTGGTTATAATTTTTATTAAGTTATCGGCTGTGTCATAAATATAATTTGTGTACATTATCGGGTCTTTGATTTTATCACCTGAAAGAGAATAAACTTTTGCTTTAATCTTCTTTAAGTTTTTATCATAGTCAAACAAGATTTTCATGACTGGCTTTTGTCCCCTCTCAAACTGTTTAGAATACATTTCAGTCGTGGTTATGCTATTAGATTTATACTCTATTACAGTTAAAGTCCTCCAATCTTCTCTTGTCTTACCGTTATAATCAATTACTCGCTTTTCAATTGTGCTTTTTTGTGAATTCTCAAGCCACGCCTCGGAAAGCCTGGGTTTTGAGGAACCCATAGTTATCCATTGTTCCACCCATCTTGTTTGAGCAGTTGCTCCAGTGTTGGGACACCAGTAAATTATACTTAGAAATAAAATTTTAAAAGTTGTTTTCAATTTAAGATGTTTAATCAGGTATTGAAAAGTAGGTGCGTTCTGTCAATGACCGCTAACAAGAGTCTGTGAAAAAACCTCCCGCCTTCCACAAACATACACACAAAATCATTTAAGAAAAAGTTCTGGTCTATTTAGCATATGCAATTTATAACAGGCAGCGACCGTCATCAAATGTTATTTGTAACCCTTGATAATCATGTATCCCCCGACAACCCGGTTCGGCTCATAGATGCTTTTATCCCTGCACCCCCTGCACAGGATCTACATCTTAGGCCAAAAACCCCATAAGCAAAAAGTTTTTCTCCGACCACCCCGCCTACCTCAAGGTTTCCGCACACGGCGGACAGGCTGTACAACATTAGCTTCATCGTTGGCCTTTGGTAACTCAATCATATTTGACGAAGTGTCTATTTCCTTTATTCTAAAGCCTGGTCTTTTGTTGAATAGATACTTTGTGATATTGCCCGGCCCACACATAATGTCTAAGATGGTTGCTTTGTCTATATTGACTTCCTCACAAAATCTGTCGTAGGTATCATTGTACAAGTCCAGATCCATAAACTTGTCCTGATACAGCTTTGCTACTTTATTCCAGGTGTTGAAGGTTTCTTTATGTTTGGTCAAGGGGGGGTGAGGCAACATATAGCTAAGCAAGAGACAGTATACCTGTTTACACATCAGGAAACATACCTGATGTGTAAGTCTCATACAAGTCAAATAAATATTCAATTCGTTTAGTGTCTTGTTTAAAGGCAGCGTCTCTATAACACTTATCAACTGCCTTATCTAATTCAGCCGACCCCCGAAAGTCAAAAGGCATCATAAAACCCTGTTGGTGTTCAAAAAAGAAGCAAGCAGACAACGCCGTGGCAGTGTATTCTTTTTAGCCCATATTGGTGTTGCAAATTTCAACCTCATAGCATCGCCGTTCGTTGCAGGGTGTTTTAACCTGCAACGGCGATGCGGGCATTTAGTCGGCCTTTCCAAATTAAAATCCCAATACAAACTTTTGTAACTATTCAGTTCCAAAAGTAGCGATTAGATGTAAGGCGTTTAAGACGTTATTTCCACGGGAACACGGCGAAAATTAAAGGCATTGTTTACTTCTTAGGTTTAGGTGGCGGCATCGCTCCTGGCTTTGTAGTATTATTGCCTGCAGATCCACCCGGGTGTCCAGTTACTGTACTCGGCCTTGGCATTTGGGTCATTGGTTTTTTTGGCATAATGTTATGTTTAATTGATTTGGGTGCAGACAACCACAATGGAAACACAAAAAACAAATCTGCTTCATTTGCCTATGAAAGAGTGATGTAATTTCAAACATCTCAGGTTACATTTTATGCCACTTCCAAAGCTTTCACTTCCAGCTTAAATCCGAATCTTTCCATCATGCTTTCGCAATCTTTCCACTCAAGGCCAAAGGCTTTTACATCCGCCATGCCCAATTGGGCAAGAATATTCCGGATGGTATGTGAGGGGTCATCGTTGTAATCTGCATCTAAAAGTGTTTGTTCTGCCCAGGCAACTACTTCTGCAAGTGATGTGTCGTGCTGAAGATATCCAAGCAGTTTAGCCGCAATTGTTTTTTAGTGATCATTTTCTATTTTTTTATGCCCCTTGTCAACAGGTATTTTTCATGAATTTCCCTGAGAATATTTCTTTCATCATCAATCTCCTGCCAGAATCTTATTGTTATTTCATTTCCATCCAGCTCTTTTAAATACTTTGCTTTCCACACAAATTTACCATTTATTTCAAAATAGTAAATCTTGCCTCCCATATCATGATCTATCCATCAATCAAATTGTGCAGGTAGGAGATTTTGCCTTGGCTGGCTGATGTAAGGTATGCTTCGCCTAAAATTTGAACTAGGAGCTACACTAACGTCAGTGGAGTTCAAAATTTATTTCCTTACAAAAGTATATGCCCACAAAATTAATAGGATTTGAATGGGAAGTCTTGCAATCGCCATCCACAATTGTGGGTTGTGCTCATGTGAGTAGTTCAGCATCATTTGAATGTTTGCAGGAAAGACGGCGATTAATAAGAGAATAATGCAACATGCTGCAAAACGCCTGGTTTGTGATGGTAATAGGAGTAAGGCAAATAGTATTTCGAAAATGCCACTGAGCATGACCAATGTGTCATGATATCCAATCCAGGAGGGCATTATTTTTAAATAAGATGCTTTGTGCAAAAAATGGTTGATGCCTGCGGCAATATAGAATATCGACATCGTATAAAGAGATACTTTTCCCCTGCTTGTCAAAGTGTTCATTGAAAATTGTTGGTTTTTTGTTAGGTTTATGAAGCTAGCTTAAATAAAAAAGAAAGTGCAGGATATTCTAATTGTTGGGGACAAGTTTTCTTTGAATGCTTCCCCGGCATAAATGCCCTATCGTGTGGACACATCTTTTATTACACTCCGAAGGAGTTTCGTGTTTATAGAAAAGTGCGGAGTTTGTGGATTTTAGCTCCGAAGGTGCTCTTACA
>JAYTGA010000340.1:0-15388 GCA_043733905.1 Segetibacter sp. | reverse complement strand
GATTTGTACACTACACTTAGCAATCTTGTAACTCCTAAGTCGAGTATTTACAAAAACTTCACGGCTTATTATGTGGCCATCATTCCCAAAAGCCCTTTGCGGTATGACAAAGAATTTTCCCCATCAGACAAATCAAAAGGGCAAAAGTGTGAGAAAAATAAATTAATTCGCGAAACCGACGGAGCAAGCTTTTATTCATTAGCCACTGGCCAGGATGATGCGCTCAAAAATCTTTTTACAATACTTCCAGGTGTCATTTACAAATGTTCAGATGGCAAATACGTCATTGATGAACCTCAAAAATTGATAGATTTTTTCAATCTTGCTTTTGTATAAAAACAAAAGCAGCCCCGGGTGGGGCTGCCCTATAAAAAAAATAAAATCCTACCCACCAAACACCACCGTCACCACATCGCTCGCCTGCCCAACCTGCTCATCGTGAATGACGCCAATGCACATGTATTCACGGGTTTCGGCCACGCCGGGCACGGACAATGGGCGGTTGTCGTGATAGGGGCTGTGGCTGTCGAAACTTAGTTTCGTCCACTCCTTGCCGCCTTGCAGCCGCTCATAGACATTGACCCCGTCCACACCTTTTTTGGTAAATTTAAACTTTATAGCTTTTACAATTTAATTGCCCCGTCCCTTTAGGGCGGGACATGGTGTAAGCAGCCCATTCATTGTCTTAGGGCTTTAGCCCTTTGCTGATAAACAGTCCGTTGTATGCAGAGGCAAATGAGTTTGATTGAAAGGGCTAAAGCCCTGGAAAATGAGGGTGTTGTTGCTGTCATCCCCGGCCTAAAGGCCGGGGCAATTCATCTAAGGGCCGGGGCAACTAATCTAAAGACCGGGGGAATTCAAACTTATAGAGCTAAGAATAGAAAAAGCAAAACATGGAAAAAGTTGAATAAAGAATGAGAGTAAAAGAGTGCGACGCCAATGAAGAACCACAAAGAACTATTGCCGGGACAACAAACAGCAAAAGGTGGAAAATAGTAGATGGCGGTGGAAAAAGTGGCACTGTTTCTCCGGATGGCGGGAACGAATTTGTTTTAAAAAGGCATACCGATGGCGAGGTTGAAAATGAGGTTTTGACTGCGCCAGTCGCTGTTGCCAAAGCTGATTTGGTTGATGACATTTTGCTGTCCATCGGGCAACCACGGCTTGCGCAGGGGAATGGCGACATCGAGGCGGAGGAGGAGGATGGTGAGGTCTATGCGAATGCCCACTCCCGCATCTATGGCCAGTTGCTTGAGGAAGTTGCTGGTGAACTTTGCACCAGCTTGAAGGGGGTTGTCATTGAGCAGCCAGATGTTGCCCGCATCTACAAAAGCGGCGGCATTGAAAATACTGGCGATGTTTGTCCTGAACTCGCTGTTCATCTCCAGTTTAATGTCGCCTGTCATGTCGGGGAAGAAGCCTTTAGTACCTGCGACTTGTCCGCCATAGTAAGTGCCGGGACCCACTGACCGGCTGCGAAATCCACGAAGGCTGTTGTTGCCGCCAACAAAAAATTGTTTGACAAAAGGCAGAATGGTTGAGTTGCCATAAGGGATGCCCACACCGGCAATGATGCGGTTAGCCCACTGACTCCGGCGGCCAACACTTAGGTAGTATCGGGTGTCGAGTTCGGTCTTCACGTATTGGCTGAAGTATGAACCTAGCAGGGATACGCGTTTGCCGGTTTTGGCATCAGCACCACTGAGCAGGCCGGCGATGTTGCCGGACAAATCGAGCAGGCCGTTGAAGTAGAGGCCGGAAGCATTTTTGTCTGCATTGACCAGTTGGTTGTAGTTGAAATTGTAATTGGAGCCAATGGTGAACTGCTCGTCTATGGTGCGCTGAAGAATAGGATTTCTTTTCACCGAATCCTTGTATTGTTGGCTCACATTGAGCGGCTGCACAAGGTTGATGGAAATGGGGTTGAAGGTGTGTTCCTTCCTGGCACTCTCCTTCCAGATGTAACCGAAGTTGAACTTGTAGGAATTGAGGGAATATAATTTGGTGCGCTGCAAAATGTCGTAGCCAAGTTCTATGTTGGTTCGCGGCACAAACGAGCCACCTGTATTGAAGTGGAAAATGGGAATGAGAAAACGTGGAAATGTAAGGCTTGCGGCTGTCCCGTAGCGCAGTGTGTTGTAGCCGCTGTAGGGGCCGCCGTATTGCAACTCCGTACCAAAATAGGCACTGATGGCGAGCAGTTCGGCAGCATTGAAGGTGTTCCGGTTTTGCCACTTCAGGGTAAGCTCAGACCCGGTAGCATTGTTTGACTTGGTAAGGGCGCCCACCTCGGCGCTGATGTGTTTTTTAGGCAGCGGGGTCAGGTAATAGAATGTGTTGAGTTTAAAAGAATCCGGGACGGCTTCAAAACGGTTTTTGACAAACTTGAAGGTGCCAAGATTGATGAGGCGGCTGAGGGATGTGTTGTGATCAGTGCGATTGTAAAGGTCGTTGGGCTTAAACTTCATCATTTGCTCAAACAACTGGGGCTTGAACATTTTTTTGCGGTCAATGACATAATAATTTTTGTAAAAAGCGGAGTCTGTTTTAATGGTGTCTCTTGCCGCCGTGTTGAGGTTGTAGTTGGAGTAAATGTAAACCTTGTTAATGGTGTAGGGCTGCAGCAAATCCGTTGACACTTCGGGCTTTAACTTTACATAAAGATTGATGAGGCTGTTGCCAATGGTGCTGTCCACCAGTATAATGAGGTCGTCGGGATTAAAGAAATAAAAGCCTTTCTCTTTCAGTAAAATATCTATGCGCAGTCTTTCATTTTTGACCACATTGAGATCAAATGGGTCATTCTTTTTGAGAAAAGTTTTGCCGGCAACATTCCTGATGGCCTGGCCAATGGCACTGCTGTCAGTGGGGAAACTGACGTTGTTTATTTTGTATTGAATGCCCGCATTGGCCTCATATTTTGCACTGGCAAATTTTCCTTTAATGGTTGTATCGCCCAGCACCCTGGCGTGAAAGAATCCTTTATTCTCCATTGTGTTTGTCAACACCTTTATGTTGCGGTCAAGACTGAGGGAACTTAACAACACAGGAGGTTCGCCTGTTTTGCGAAGAAATTTGTTAATGAAATTATTCTTCTTTCCAGCCATGTTGTAGATGCCGAGTTTGAAACGGATGCCGAGAATTTTTCCGTTAGGACGTGGCCTGATCAAAGCCTCCAGGTCTTCCTTCAGTTCGCTGTTATATTTTTTGGGTGCAGATGAATTCGTGAGTTTGAGAGTAGCACCTGTGTACAAGGCATCTCCCGCAGGCACATGCTTGGTGGGGTTGCACGCCGCCAGCAGCATCAAACATGCTGCACCAACAACGATTATTTTTTTTATGGGAAAAATAAAATTTTTATTGGACATCTGTAGAGTCTTTTACCTGTGCAGCCGCATTCCTTTTGTCGTCTGCAATGATGAGTTTATTAGCAAAAGCAACCGTGCTGTCTTCGCCGTTGCCGGGTGATGGACTGTTTGCGGTGGTTGCTTTATTCGCTTTGCCGGAGTTGTCATTCTTATCTGATTTAGCTGCTTGTTGCTTCTTCTTTTTGCGAAGCAAATCCTTCAGCTTATTGTAGTCGGCGGAAATAATAAATTTCAAACCGGTTTCTACTACCTGGCCTTCCAGCACATAGTCATAGTCATTTTTGCGGTAGCCACGCAGCAGGTATCGTCCATCTTGCGACAGGTTGTAGTCAACTGAAATGTTTCCTATGATATTGCTTGCACCCTGCTGTGACTGTTGCGGTCCTTCCAGTTCATAGTTGCTGCCCACACTTACTTTTAAGCGGTCGTTCAGCAATCGTTTTGACAGCGACACATTGAAGTCTGTGCGGTCTGTTCGCTGCCCTGTGCTATAGTTGTCCTGGGAGTTTACATCAAAGTTGATGTCCACACCGGCAATCAGCGATCCGGCCAGTTTGTTCAATTGCTCTGTCAGGATTTTGCTCACACTCTGCCGTGCAATGGCACCTGCATTAAAGCCGCCCCCGCTGCCGCTGCTTTGAAATGGATTGTCGGATACAAAGCGGTTGAGCAGGAGAAGGGCAAACACCTGCTTGTTTAGTTCAGACGGCTCGGCTCTTATTTGATCAAGACGGGTGTTCACAGTTGTCAGCACTTCATTGCTAACTCGAAGGTTGCCTTCCTTGGGTAGATCAATGCCAAAAGTGAGGTCTGGTTTCATCAGTTCACCTTTCACATTCAGCTTCACATTGAAGGGAAGTTTTTGCTGGTAATATCCCTTCTGTGTAGGATCTGAAATCTGGTTGATCACCAAATCAATAGGCGATGTGTTGGCAATGTAAACCGCCGTCACGTCTATGATGGCGGTAGTCGGTTCGCCTGTCCATGTTATTTTGCTTCCCTTCTGAATGTCAAATTTGCGATGGATAAAATTGAAGGAGAGTTCATAGCCGCCCTGGTCAATTTCATAAGAACCAGTGAGAGTGACTTTGCCGCTTTGGTCAATGCCACCTGTGAGCAAAGCCTGTCCCTGAAGCTTCAGGAAGTCGCCATTCGCCTCGTCAATAATCAAATTAAAAACAGCTTCTTTTACTATTTCAATGTTCACAGAAACATCGTAGCCCTTCATAGCAGTTTTGTTAAACGATGAGTCGTAAGTCGCCAAAACATGCTGAAACAAAGAATCGTTTCCGGGTGCATCCATGTCCACAAATTGAATGACCCCTTCCCTATCTACTATTCCTGGCTCTGCTTGCGGAACAACAATTGTAAGGTTGGTATTTTCGTTTACCTTAAATGAGCCGTCCACTACAGGAGCCGTTTCTGTGCCTTGAATGTTTAGATTGGTATTGAAGTAAAGCTGTCCGTAATAAAGGCTTTTCGACTGCTTAGCTGTATTGATTCCCCTGAAGTTTTTTGCTTTTACAGTAAGGTCAAGGTTATAATTGACAAAGTTTGTAGTTCCTGCAAGACCATCTATGGCCAGTGTATTGTTTGCTGAATCTTTAATGGTGAATGTGTCAAACCTAATTCCACTATTGTTCACCTTAATCGTTTCGTTGTCTATGGTGAAATAGCTGCCAAGCATGGTTAGGTTAAAGCCGGTTTTATTAAAAGCAATGCCTCCGTCAATTTTTGGCGAAGCGGCAGTTCCGTTAATATCCACTGTACCAGTAAGGTTGCCGGTGGACTGCGAAATGGCACCCATGCTCAACGCCTCAAGTGTTTGGAAAGGTAGTTTCCGAATATCCAGTTTAAAGTTGAAGTTGCTGTTGTTCCCTGGTTTTAAAAAATAGTCTCCTGTCAAAGCAATGTCATTGCCACGACCGCTGATGGTGACGTTGGTAGCAAAAACATTTTGAGTGTTATTGTTTACTTTTATGTTCAGGTCGCCAATTGTGTCCCTTTTAAAACTCAGATTATTCAATGTGAGATCTGTCACAAAATTGGGCTGTTTCAACAGATCCCTGAGTTCAATATTGCCATTCAGCGTTCCATTAACAGGAAGTGAATCAGCCAGGGCAAAAGCCGTCAGGGTTGCAATCTGAAAGTTGCTGAAATTCACAGCCATTGGGCTGCTGGCAGATTCATTTAGGCTATTAATGATTAAATGCTGGTTGCCCTGGCTCAGGTCAAAATTTTTCGCATTGACAATTGCAGAGCCGAATTTAATAAGGTTAGTATTGTTAATACTCCACGGCGCATAGTTCAGAAGAAGGCTGTCAGGTTTGAGTGACAGCGAAAAAATACTGTTCGGCTCCTGCGACAAGAGACCTCCAAGCCTATACTTATTAACAGCCAGCTTGTCTTTAATCAAAAGGCCAAAATCAATTTTGTTATCAGAAAGATTAGCCGACAATCTTGTGTTGTAAAGTGCAATGCTGGTTCCGCTTTTCACGCCATTTACATTTGCAACTATTGCCAGCGCCTTGCCGGTTGTAGCGGCATTGATATTCACGTTGTCTATTGCATTTGTCCCGTACAAAACATAAGGCATCTTCACGTTTGCATTAATTCCTTTGCTGCTGGAAAAGGACGAAGTCAATATGAGTCCATCAAACCTTTTTAAATCAGGCACAAACCCATGAAGTGTGGGATGATCTACCACACTCATATCCAGAGTAAAATCGTAAGGAGCAACGGCCTTTGACTTTCCAGTAGTGGTGATGGCATAATAGGGCTGAATAGCTTGCATGAAAACGTCTCCCAACTGCGCCAATTTATACTGACCTTTTAAAGTGGCATTTGCAAAATCCGTTTTAAGGGCAATAACCTGTTGATTGTTTTCATGGCTGGCCACCAAAGTCACCGAGTCCATGTTAATTTGCTGTCCGTTCATGATCAGTACAGAATTCACCACATTTATCTCACCGTTCAAAGCATCCATGTTCAACTGTGGAATGTTTGCAGTTATTTTTCCATGATAATAAATGGGATCTGGTGTCAGGTGTAAGGGAAATGTTTTGATGCTGTCAATATTGGCTTCTACATTGACACCTGGAAGCTTCCCACCAATATTGCCTCTTGCGTTTAACGAAAGGGAAATGTTGGGGTCTTTGATGCCAGCCTTAGCTGTGAACTTTTGATGAGCAATAGAAGCATCCAAATTGAGATTGTGATAAACATATTTTTTAACTTCAGCAGAAGACACAATGCCCTTAATGGTTGCAGTGGCGGTAGAGGCCTCATAACCCCGTCCCGATACTTTAAACGCAGCCGAAACAGACCCAACGTTCTGCGGTTGTTTAGTGAGTGCACCAATGTTTAAATTTCTTGTGGAGATGTTTGCATTATACTGCGCATTTGCTTTGTCGGCAGCATTGCTCACTGTTCCGTCAACAGTAGCGGAACCCAGCGAAGTATTGAGTACAAGATTGGCAGCAGCGTTCTTCATTCCGCCCTTTATTTTGCCCGACAATGACATGGATTCGGGAATAGTAATATTGGCAGGAATACTGGCTTTGGGTGCAAGCGAAACCACATCTGCCCTGCTTGTAGAAAAGCGCCTGATGTCTAAATCTGCACTTACATTCTTTGCATCCATTGCGTTGGAAATTATGCCTGAAATATCTGCATCGGTGTTTTGCAAACCCCTGAACTGAAGCTGGCTGATGACAAGGCGGTTGAGACTTCCACTGATTTTACTGTTGAAAAATAATTTCGCAGATGGATTGCTAAACGCAGGCTGGGCAGCCAGTGCAGGCACAAAGGTGAGAATATCTTTCACCTGTATAAAACTGTTATCAATATCCATGTTCAACTCCAGCAGCCCCATTTCTTTCTGGATCGCTGCAAGTGATGGATAGCGAATAACAAGGCTCTTTTTTATTTCAGAACCCGGGGTTTCTATAAAGAGGTTTTGAAGGGATGCTCCCTTGTCTGTGTACACAATATTTGTCTGGAAACGGTTGAGTGTAAAACCGCTGCTTTCCTTCATTCTGCCCTCTGTTATGTTTGTTGAGATTGTATCATTGTGCATCAAAAAATCTTTTGCGTGAAGTGTCAGATCTTTCAGACCAAGGTGGGCATAATCCATTCCTTTTTTCAGTCGTGGCTTGCTGTTATCATCATAAGAAAAATTGTTGTTGTTCATTTCCATAGAGCCAATAGCAAACTTCCAGGGCATAGCAGCTACATTCACTTCTTTACCTTGTTCGGTTGTAAGCTTTACCACTGGTTTGGAGGTAGCGATTCCGATTGATAGATAACCATCCAGATTATTGAGAACAATGTCTTTAATTGAAATTGATGAAGTTTTCAGGTCGAATTTTTCAGGATGGATTGTCAGGTCTTTGAAGGCAATCTGGGTCTTCATTTCAGACACTTCATTAATATAATTTAGGCTTACATTTGTTAACGAAGTTTCTTTGTTTGTAAAGTTTAGAAATGCCGGAGCTTCATTAATCGCAGCCGGACTTGGTTCGTTTTTGACGACGGTAACTTCAAACGGCTTCGTTTGTTTTATGGTGCCGCTCAAGCCATTTAAAACAATTGATGGAACTTCATAACGAAGGTGGGAAAGGTCGAATGTTGTGATGCGGGTGTCAAAGTGTTGAAGGGAAATGTCAACGTCATTTCCTGTCACTACATCTTTATAAACAATCCTCGTTTTATCAATGATTATTTTATCAATCGCCATTTGAATGGCCGTAGTGTCTTTTGGCTTCTTTTCAGGGGATGAAAATGCGTCTGCTATAAACTGGAAATTAAAAACGGTGTCGGGCAACTGCCGTTTCACCTTCATCGTAATCCCGTTCAGGTTGATCTCATTGATTTGTATCTGACCTTTAATCAGTTTCATCATGTCAATATCCACCTTCAATTGTTTTCCCGCCAGGAGGGTGTCTTTTGTCTGGTCTTCTACATACACCCCTTCCAATACCAGCATTTTAGGGAAGTCAATATCAAGCCGACTAATTTCTACCCTTGTCTTCAATTTATTTTCCAGAAAAGAAACAATCTTCTTTCTCGCAAAATTTTGAACCGGTGCCGTTTGAATTAATATGAGAACCAAGACAATCAATGCTACCAAAGACAATATAAAAATGGTAAATCCTCTTCCAATTTTACCTGCCAGTGATCGCTTTGCCGGAGCTTTAGACTTTTTTTCCATCGTTTTCAAAACACTTTAACTCTTAATAAATGGCTTTTAAAAGGGCAAAATATGAACCAAAAAAAGGCATGACCCCTTTCAATACTTTTTAAAACTAATTACTACAATACTTAAAACTGTGTAGAAAAACTTCCCCACAGATTAAGTCAATGATTGCGCCTATAATTAAGAAAAGTGAATTATTTTTTTGCTTTCCCTATAAGCCACAATACCAAGGCAATTATAACCACAACAACTATAATTCCCACCCACACGCCAGCTTTAAATATATCGCCAATCACTTGGCAACCCGACATCATTAAAAGAATCATTGACAAAAATGAAAGCGTCATTAACTTTTTCATATTGGTTTATTTTTCTTTGATTAATGGAAAAAAGCAGGCCATGGGGAAAGTATTTATTTCCAAATACTGCAATCACTGGGAGCCTGGGGACCGATAAGCAATTTGACAGACTTTTAGACAATAGGGAACTATGCATAAATGCTAATCATGACCCATGTCGTGGGAGTTAATGTTTTATGCTTCTTCAGTAACCTTATGAGCTAAGGAATATTTTACAGCAAAATAACATTGTAACAATAGTCGCTTTTTAGTAACTTTATTAAGTAGAAAATCTTGGCATTATTTTTTGTAAATAATTGTCAAAAAACCGACAAATAATTTTTACCATTAAAACCATTTATTATGAACTCAGGATCAAAAGTATTATTAGGCGTATTAGCAGGTGCTGCTACAGGTGCAATCTTAGGTGTATTGTTTGCACCGGAGAAAGGTGATGAAACCCGCAAAAAACTCTCTGAAGGAGGCCATGACATAGCTGAAAATCTCAAGGAAAAATTCAGTGATTTTGTTGACAATTTTGCAGATAAATATGAAAATGTTAAAAGCAGTGCAACAGATCTTTTTGAGCAAGGCAAAGCAAAAGCAAGCGGCATGGCGAATGCTTTAAAATCCGAAGCGAATGCTGGAGCTTCAGCGGCTAAAGAGGCAGCAAACAACATCAATTAAGACTGTTTTAAAAATTGAAGACAGGTTCCGGTCATTGCTACAAAAAAATGCTATGGATAATCCAATTTTAAGTTTATTCGAATCTTTATTTGCCAATGTTAAAGAGTATTTTAAAGAACGAATAGATTTGATCAAGTTGAAGTTGGTGGATAAGGCAAGTACAATTGTTTCATCCATTCTTTCATTTTTGGTAATCTTCGTTGTGCTGATTTTTTTTCTTTTTTGTTTGAACGTTGGCGTAGCTCTTTACATAGGTTCATTGATTGGAAAAACTTATCTCGGATTTTTGATTGTAGCAGGATTTTACGCAATTGCCGGACTTGTCTTTGTTTTAGTCGGAAAGCGTCTTTTCAAATCGCTTATTTTGGGTCTTCTTATCGGGAAAATTTATAAAAAAAATGACATCCAGAAAACTAAATAACGGAAAGGATATTGAAAATGCCATTAAGGAATTGGAAACTTCCGTCAAGGCCCGTGAAGTGATTTTGAAAGGTCAGGTTGCGCATATTAAAACGCAGTTGAAACCTTCGGTTTTATTGAAAGATACTTTCATTTACGCTAATGAAACCCCAGGCCTCAAACGAATTGTAATCAACTCCGCCATTGGCCTGGTAGCCGGATTTCTTCTTTACAAATCCAAGCAACTATTGTCAAGAGATTCGTTGAATAAAGGTGCTCAAAAGATTATCCGGCATCAGATTGTTCGACTTGAACAACAGAAGCCGGAAGGTGCCTTTTCAAAACTGCTCGGCTATGTTAGAAAATTCACTCCTCCCGACTCTGCCTTACATCCATTTGTTAGATTGTAGGATGCCAAGAAAATATCAGTAGGACTTTACTTTCTTAGTTTCTCCATCAGCCATAAAAACTCTGTCGCAAAGATGTGAACGGAGTTTTCAAAGGACTGGTCTGTTAAAGCTCCATCTTTGTCAAACTTCTTGTCTACCGCCGGTATTACCAGCATGTGTGGGCTCGGTATTCCAAACAGTGCCATAATAAGCAATTGCAACTGCTGGCTGGCTCGAATGCCTCCGAAACCGCCGGGTGAAGCTGTCAAAATACCAAACGGTTTGTGCATATGCTTGGGAAAATGATCAAATAAATTTTTAAGAGGAGGAGTGTAACTGCCATTGTATTCTGGTGTTAGCAAGATGAAGCCATCCGCCGAAAACATTCGCTCTGCCAGGGGTTTGTAGTGCTCCGGCGTGTTATCTACGGAAGAATAAACCTCCTCCTGAAGAGTTGGAAAATTCCATTCTCTCACGTCAATGATGTTGACATTGTGGTCTGTTGTTTCCGACAAAAATTTCTGCAAAAATACTGCGACTCTATATGTTAGACTTTCAAGCCTCGGGCTGCCTGAAACAATTTCTATGTTCATTTTTTATTTTTTAAAAATTCACCTCTTTTTATTTTTTATTGAAAAAGGTTATCACAGGGAAACAAAAATTAAATGCTTTTGTTCCCTGTGATATTGATTGCTCATCGAAATTTTATGCCTGCTTTACAAACTCTGCATTGATTGACAATTTTACATCTTCAGAAACCACGAACCCTCCGGCTTCTGTCAATCCACTCCATTTAAGGCCAAATTCTATCCGGTTGATTTTTCCCGATATTTCGAAACCCAATCTTTCCATGCCCCATGGATCTTTGGTTTTACCATTGTATTCAACATTTAGATCCATAGATTTTGTAACACCTCTGATAGTTAAATCACCTGTTACAATGAACTCGCTTTCACTCGTTTTGCTAGTGGATGTAGATGTAAAAGTGAGCTTAGGAAATTCATCTGCATTAAAAAAATCATCACCTTTTAAGTGGCCGTCTCGTTGCTCATTTTTGGTATCAATACTGTCTATAACGGCTTCGAAAAAAATCTTTGCCGTTGTAAGATCTTCTCCTTCAAGTTCAAGGGTTGAATCATACTCTTTGAAATGCCCGGTAACACTTGAAATCATCAGGTGCTTTACTTTGAAAGCCACGTCGGAATGCGATCCGTCAATTTTGTAAGTTGCCATAATTGTTGTTGTATTTTTGGTTTAAAAAAATCAAATTAGTCTTCAATCAATACGCCCATTTTGCCTAGCTCATAATCTCTGAAAGCTTCCATAATCTGGGTTTGATTATTCATTACAAATGGGCCATGGGACGCAATTGGCTCATTGAGGGGCTCTCCCGTTCCTATCATCAGCACACTATCTTCCAGTGCGTTTATTTCAAACCCTTCACCGTCATTGTTTAGAACAATCAGGAAGTTGGTTCCAACTTCCTCCACCTCATTTTTCAGTTTTATTTTTCCATTCAACACATAAATGAAAGCATTGTGTGTTCTAGGTATTTCAAACCGAAATTTGCCGCCCTTTCCCGCTTTTGCAGTCATGGTGTTCACTTGGGTCAATGTCGGTATCGGTCCTTTCACATTGCCCAATTCACCGGAGTGGATTTTAACTTCGACCAGTCCGTCTTCACTTGTTACGCCAGGCGTTTCTTCTGCGGTCACAGGGTAATATGTCGGCTGATCCATTTTGTGGGCAGCGGGTGTGTTCACCCACAACTGTATCAGTTCTTGTCTTCCGCCTTTTTCAAAAATATCAACCGTGGGTCTTTCGCTGTGTATTACGCCCATTCCCGCATTCATCCATTGTGTGCCACCTTCATACACCACATTGTCATTGCCACGGCTGTCCCTGTGGTGTACGCCACCTTTAAAAATAAAACTGACTGGCGAAAACCCTCTGTGCGGATGCGGCCCCACACCAGCCTTAGTTAAAGGAATGTGAGTTGGCACCTTTACATCTGCATGATGCAGCAGCAGGAAGGGGTCAATCATTTCAGCCTTGGCCGATGGGAAAGCCTGTCGCACAGGCATCCCTCCCATGTCGAAGCTATTTGCGTATACAATGCTCTTAATTGTTCTTGAATTTTTCATTTTTTCGTTATTTCATTGGAACGTCTATTAATAATATTTCAGCATCGGTGTTGCCATGCAAAGTGATGCTTTCCGCATCCACGATTCCGATTGCATCACGGGCAGATAATTGTTCACCGCCTATTGTCATCGTTCCTTTGATCACAAAGGCATATAAACCATTTCCATTTCTTTTGACGGTATAAGAAAGTTCTTTGCCTGCTTCCAGATTTCCAAGAGTAAACCAGGCATCCTGGTTGATCCATACAGCACTTTCGTCATCGGGAGCTACAACAGTTTGCAGCTTATTCAAACGGTTTGCCGGATCAAAAGTTTTCTGTTCGTAGCGAGGTGTTATATTTCTTTTTTCGGGCAAAATCCAGATTTGCAAAAAATTGGTTTCACGGTCGGCAAAGTGGTTGTATTCAGAATGCTTAATGCCACTTCCCGCACTCATAATCTGCACATCATTTTCATGAATGACTTTTGAAGTGCCGGTGCTGTCTTTGTGTTCTAATGCACCGGAAAGTGGTATGGAGACTATCTCCATGTTATCATGTGGATGCGCTCCAAAACCAGAGCCGCCTTTTATGACATCGTCGTTTAAAACCCGCAACATGCCAAACTGCATTTTTTCAGGATCATAATAATGGCCAAAGCTGAATGAATGATGACTGTTTAACCAATCAAAATTTGCATGACCTCTTTTGTCTGCTTTGTGAATGATTGTTTTCATTGTTTTTCATTTTATGTGTATGTACATCTATTTTTCAAAAATTTTTTTATTCCTGTTTTCTATATTTTTCCAAAAGGGTGTTCAATTGTTCAGATTCATTTTCGCTAACAGTAATCAGGTTTTTGAATAAGGAATTCATTTTTTGAGTTGCGCTTCGCAAAATGTCAATGCCGGAACTTGTGAGGGTTATAGCGGTTTCCCGCTTGTCAGTGTCCGATGTGCAGCGGTTTACAAGAGTTTTCGCTACCAGCCTGTCAATGATTCTTGGCACATTGGAGCTGCGTTCAATCATTCTGCCAGCAATGTCCCGCACACACATCTGCTGAGGATGTTTCCCTTTCAGTATCCGCAGCACATTATACTGTTCATGTGTAATGCCTACACGTTTCAATTCTGCACTCACAATTGTTTTCAGCCACCAGGCAGTGTACAATATATTCAGCACAGCCTTTTGATTTTGCGATGAAAATTTATCTGTTTTTAAGGCTTCTTCAAGTTTCACAACACAAATGTATGTACATACATTCAATTTTCCAAATCAAATTTTGGAACTAGGGGAATTATTTAAATCAATCGTTTCAGGAAAAAGAATACCCGGCCATAACTTAATACAGCAAAGGGTTTCAGGCTTATGATTATAAAACCGCGGCTCATTTTTTTCAAGTTGCCGGGATGAAATAAACAGAGAAGAAGTTGGCAGGCATTGGCATTTTATTGTGCCATACTACTTAAAATAACTTTAAAACCTGAATGTTTTGCAACTAATGGTTTTAGAAAACTGTCTTTAGAGACCTAATCATTTTATTCTAAAAAACATCATTTTATGTTCACTCATGAAAACGCCGGTCCTATTTTATTCTATTTTCTTGTTTTGCTGGTTATGATTTACTGCAGACCGCGGCAAAAAAGAACATTACATGTCAGACAACGAAGGCATATTTAATAAAAGGAAAATCCTTGAGGTAATATTATTAACCTTCAATTTAAAATACGATGATTTTTAAAATAAAAAATTATGCGATTTTTTTTTGCAGGTTTAATATATCCCCTATTTTTGCAGCCCAAATAATATTCCTCCTTAGCTCAGTTGGTTAGAGCATCTGACTGTTAATCAGAGGGTCTCTGGTTCAAGTCCAGAAGGGGGAGCCTAAAGCATTGATTATCAATTCAAAATCATTAATTTGCATTGACAATCAGTGCTTTTTGATTTTAAAGATTTAGGTGGCTATTCGTAATAAATCGTAATGGTTTACCTAAATTTTCTTGTTTAGGGAGTTGGTTTTTTACTCCCCACCAAAAAAAATTTTGCTTCTTTTCCCTCACTTTCTTTGCTTTCACGTTTTTATTATTATTGCTCACATGGTTCATTACGGTTTTAATAACCTAAAACGAACCGCAAAAAAATGAAAATGGTTGAAACAAAAATCTGCAAAGACATCGAAGTACAACATGTTTTCCACCCCCAAAAAAAACACTAAGGGTAATTACATCATTTATGTTCGTTTCTACATCATTCACAAAAAAATTAGAGTACATGAATTTACAGTAAGTACGGGGGTAACTACAATACTGAAAAATTGGAGTGAGCAAGCAATAAAGGGAAAAGACATTGCAACGCAAATGAAAAACGAAAGATTAGCAGAAATTCTAACAATAGTAAAAGACTCCCTGCATGACCTCAAAAAAAATGAAGTTGGTAAATGTTCAAAGTTTAAAACAGGAACTTGAAAGCGGTTTGAAAATTAGGATAACCAACACCCAATGATACAGCATACACAAACTCTACATGCATCGGCAATGGCAGTTCTAGCATTTCCAATAATGCTGTAAGGATTGGCAATACAGCCATAAAGAGTATTAAAGGGCAAGTTGGCTTCACTACCTACTCCCGCTCTTTGATCTATCGTGTGGACACATTTATGGTGTGTGTGGATTTGCTCCGAAGGAGCGGCGTATTTATAGCAAGATTAAAAATTACAGGGGGGGGGTACGGCTCCGAAGAGCCTGTCCGATGTGGCGGATGCCTCGTATGCAATGATGGGCTTTGTGGACTAACTCATTTTTACAGAAAGGTTCAACCTGTAAAAGCTCCTTCGGAGCCGGAATCCACAAACTCAGCCCTTTTCTATAACACGGTACTCCTTCGGAGTG
>JAYTGA010000339.1:0-16203 GCA_043733905.1 Segetibacter sp. | reverse complement strand
AATACATTCTTGGCAATAATCCATTGTTCCCGGCCTATAGCAACAATGGACCTAAAGACAAAATCAGCAATGAAAGCAGCGGATTCATGGAAATGCCTGATGGGCTTTATAACATAGGATTTGAAGGCGATGATTTTTGTTTTGATAACGAATTGGGGCGACACAAAGTTTACCTTCATGCTTATAAAATTGCCACTCAATTAGTGACTAATGGGCAGTACATTGAGTTCATAAAAAGTGGCGGCTACACAGACTTTCGCTATTGGCACGCCGAAGGTTGGGATTGGGTAAAAAACAACAATATTCAGTCGCCCATGTATTGGCATTTGATAGACAATGAATGGCACCATTATACTTTTGAAGGGTTGGTTGCTTTGGATGAATCCAAGATTTTAAACCACATCAGTTTCTACGAAGCATCTGCCTACGCAGCATGGAAAGGTCTGCGGTTGCCAACCGAATTTGAGTGGGAAGCCGCTGCATCAAAATTAAACTGGGGAAGCCGCTGGGAGTGGACGGAAAGTGCATACCTTCCTTATCCCGGTTTTGCAAAAGCACCCGGTGCAATAGGTGAATACAATGGCAAATTTATGGTCAATCAAAAGGTGCTTCGGGGTGGCTCATCTGTCACTTCGCCGGGTCATAGCCGCATTACTTACCGCAATTTTTTTCACCCTCCCCTGCGCTGGCAATATACCGGCATCAGGCTGGCTCAATAATCTGTCATGAACCAATTTCTTGAAGACGTGCTTAAAGGGCTTTCGGCTAAAGAAAAATACTTAGAGTCTAAATATTTTTACGATGCAAAAGGCGATGCTTTATTTCAAAAAATAATGGCTTGCAGGGAGTATTATCCCACCCGGTGCGAAATGGAAATATTCACCAACAAAACAGATTCGTTGGTAAATGCATTGACCGCCAATGAGAGCGAATTCGACCTGATAGAATTGGGCGCAGGCGATGCAACAAAATCCATTCATCTGCTCAAAGGTTTGAAAGATGCAAGCACTTCGTTCACTTATTATCCGGTTGATATTTCTAAGAATGTAATTGCACATTTACAAACCAACTTGCCAAAACAAATCCCGGGATTAGAAGTCAACGGACTCAACGGCGAATATTTCAACATGTTGCAAAAAGCCACCACATTATCTTTTAAAAGAAAAGTAGTCCTTTTCCTGGGGAGCAATATCGGCAATGTTTCGCTGGACAAAGCAGCCGCATTTTGCAAAATAATGCGCAGCCATCTACAACCAGGCGACCTTGCACTTATTGGTTTTGATTTAAAAAAAGACCCGCATACCATCCTAAAAGCCTACAACGATTCCACAGGTTACACTGCACAGTTCAATCTAAATTTGCTTCACCGGATCAATGATGAACTAAACGGCGATTTCTCATCGGCAGATTTCTACCATTATCCAGTATATGACCCGCAAACGGGAGCCTGCAAAAGCTTTTTGGTAAGTAAAAAAGAGCAGCTTGTAAACATTGCCGACATGACTTTCAACTTTGCCGAAGGTGAACCGATATTCATGGAAATTTCTCAAAAATATTCATTGGAACAAATTGGTTCCCTTGCACTCAACAGTAGTTTCCGGCCTGCTGATGTTTTTTTTGATTCACGAAAGTGGTTTGCTGATGTGGTTTGGGAGTGTGTGTAAGTGATAAAAGTAGGATGTGCCTAGCTGCGAACGTGAACAACGAAAACTAGGAGAGAAAAAAAGGCCACCCTTTTGGCAGCCTTGATTTATAAAATATTTCGAATAATTTATGCCACTTTCAGCATACTTAGTTTGCTCTTACTAAATTGCCGTTCGGCATATTCCAGGGTCACATTCAAAGACTTTTTCCCTGAACTGGGTAATTCATACATAGCATCTGTAAAAATGCTTTCGCAGATACTTCTCAGTCCACGGGCACCCAGTTTATACTCAAGAGCTTTTGTCACCATAAAATCATACACATCATTTTCTATGGTCAGTGCTATGGTTTCCAGTTCAAACAAGCGCTTGTATTGCTTAATGATACTGTTTTTAGGCTCGGTAAGAATGGCTCTTAATGTTTCTGCATCCAAAGGTTCCAGGTGAGTAACAACAGGCAAACGACCAAGCAATTCAGGAATCAGTCCAAATGATTTCAAATCCTGTGCATTAATGAACTGCAAAAGATTTTTACGCTGATAATCCTGTACTTGCTTATTAACATTGAAACCAATTGCATTAGTGTTGACCCTGCGGGCAATCACTTTGTCAACACCATCAAACGCACCTCCGCAAATGAAAAGAATGTTCTGGGTATTAAGCCTGATCATTTTTTGCTCGGGGTGTTTTCTGCCTCCTTGTGGTGGCACAAGCACTTCAGTTCCTTCCAGCATTTTCAACAGACCTTGCTGCACACCTTCACCACTCACATCCCGTGTTATGGAAGGATTGTCGCCTTTACGGGCTATTTTATCAATCTCGTCTATGTAAACAATTCCTCTTTCGGCAGATGTAACGTCGTAGTTGCAATTTTGCAAAAGACGGGTCAGCATACTTTCCACATCTTCGCCTACATAGCCTGCTTCGGTAAATACTGTTGCATCTACAATAGCAAAGGGAACATTTAATAAACGTGCAATAGTTTTTGCAAGAAGCGTTTTGCCAGTGCCGGTTTCGCCAATCATGATGATATTGCTTTTTTCAATTTCAATATCAGAGTCGTTTTGTTTGTATTGCAAACGCTTGTAGTGATTGTAAACAGCGACCGCCAATACTTTTTTTGCATTGTCCTGGCCTATAATATACTCATCTAAGAACTTTTTAATTTCGGTAGGCTTACGAACTGTCAGTTTGAATGATGCAGGTTGAGTTTCCCCTTTTAATTGAAGTTCCTGGGCAATAATTTCCTGCGCATGATCTACACAATTTTCACAAATGTGGCCATCCTGTCCGGCAATAAGGATCTTTACCTCATCACGGCTTCTTCCGCAGAAAGAACAATGTAAATGATTTTGTTTAGGCATAAAATAACGTACTTTACAAGATGAGTTTTGACATTTCTAAAGTCTCACTAATAAAAGACTACAAAAATATATAAAAAGCTGCTATTAGGATTTAAATATGGAAGTCCTGAAAAGAAACTCTTTCAATTTAACAAACTATAATTTTTCAACCAGAAAATCAGCTATCCCATATTTGATAGCTTCTTTTGCATCCATCCAGTAATCCCGATCAAAATCTTTCATCACCTGCTCAAAAGTTTTACCACAATTACCAGCTAATATTTGGGCTCCCAGTTCCTTTGTTTTTTGAGTTTGAATGGCCTGTATTTCCAGGTCGGCACTGGTACCCTGATAATATCCTCCGAGACTTGGCTGATGAATCATTACTTCGCCATGTGGAAATATTCCACGCTTACCTTTGATCCCGGCACTTAGCAAAATGGAACCCATGCTGGCAGCAAGACCCATGCAAATTGTGTGAACCGGCGAACTGATCATTTGCATTGTATCATAAATGACCATGCCACTGGTCACAACCCCGCCAGGACTATTGATGTAGAATTTGATATCTTCTCCGGGTTTATCATTATCCAACAGAATCAGTTTTGTAACAACGTCTTTTGCACTTTTGTCATCCACTACGCCCCATAGATAGAGAGATCTTTTTTCAAAGAAAATTTTCTCCATTTTTTTGGCCATGGCCTTGCTATCTGGTGCCTGTTCTTCTTTTGGTTTTTCGTCTTCATCATCCATTCTCAATGGATTGACGATATATTTTGAATTAAATGTCATTCAGTCTAAATTTTTTTTTCTTAAATTATTTGTCTTTATTAAGCTTCTTTGGATTGATGAATAAAACTTCATCTACAAGACCGTATTCTTTAGCCTCTTCAGCACTCATCCAAAAGTCCCTGTCACTGTCTTTAGCTACTTGTTCCACATCTTTATCAGTATGAAATGCAATGATCTCGTACAGTTCTCTTTTTATTTTTTTTATTTCATTCACAGTGATTAAAATATCGCTGGCCTGGCCGCCTATGCCGCCGCTGGGCTGGTGCATCATGATGCGGCTGTGTTTGAGTGCAGTCCGTTTTCCCTTTACGCCTGCACACATTAGTACCGCACCCATACTGGCTGCCATTCCGGTGCATATAGTGGACACGTCTGGCCCAATAAACTGCATTGTGTCATAAATACCCAATCCTGCATAAACGCTGCCACCGGGGCTATTAATATACATCTGTATGTCCCTGCTGCGGTCTGTGCTTTCTAAAAACAATAATTGCGCTGTTACAATGTTGGCTACATAATCGTTTACAGTTTCGCCCATAAAAATAATCCTGTCCATCATCAGCCGGCTAAAAACATCCATGCTGGCTACATTCATTGGTCTTTCCTCAATAATGTAAGGTGTCAGGTTGGTAATGTGCTGTTGATAACCATGTAAAGTTGAACTGCTTATATTGCGGTCTTTTACTGCATATTTTTCAAATTCTTTTCCAAAATTCATTTGCTATAATTTAATTTATATAAAGTGAAGGTAAGGGTTGTTTATAATTTTGCTAACTGACAGGTCAAATACTGTGCAAAATAAATTTTACGACAAAATAGCATTACTACAAACGAGGAAAAGTCTTGTTTGGTATACGCAAACCAAAAAAATAAAAAAAGCAGGAAATTAATCCTGCCTTTACATTCATTTTACCGTTAAACTTCGATCCAGGTTTTGCTTTTAATCTGAATGCTCATGATGATGGTTATGCTGCAAGGCAGCCAGTTCTTCAGGCGTTACCATGTTTTCAATCACGTTTACCTTTTGCTCCATAGCACCAAAGATTTTGTCGGCCTGTAATTGATAATAGGTGTTTTCAATAAATTTTTTGTCTTTCATCATATTTTCTGCATAGCTATCCAACCAGGGTGCATCATCAAAACTTTGTGTGCCCATGTAGGCCATAACCTGGTGCTTTGCAAAATCCTTAATTTCGTCCTGGCTAACCTGTAGGTTGTTTTCTTCCAAAATCTGGTTTGTGATTAAACTCCACTTCAAAGATTTTTGAAAAGATGGATATTCTTTCTCTGCCTCTTCGGCAGTCTTTATCTTTTCTTGTCCTTGCTGGATCCATTTTTTTAGAAACTCTTCAGGAAACTCGATCTGGATGTGGTCAACCAAATGATGATAGATCTGGTCGTGGAGTTGATGACGACTTTGAACATCCCATTGCGACTGAATATCATCCCTGACGGCCTGGCGAAAAGCTTCTTCGGTCGTAATTTCTTTTCCCGGAAATGCCTGCATAAAAAATTCCTCGTTCATTTCAGGTCTTTTTACCAAACCAACCTTTGTGATCGTCATTTTGAAGTAAAGTTCGCCAGCACTTTCGTCATCTTTTTTTAAGCCTAAATCTTCAATAATCCATTCTCTTTCTTTTTGTCCAAAAGCACTGTTTAATTGCAAAATGACAGCATCATCTTTTTTCTTACCCATCAATTGGTTGCGAAAATTCTCATCGAAATATTTTACCAGCAAAGAATTTCCTTTATTAATCCCACCTTCAGTTTCGTTGCCTTCGACATCGCTTTGCAAAAACGTCACGTTAAGAACATTGTCCTCACTTGTCACCTCTTCCGGATCGGTCATTTTGCCGTGTCTCAATTTCAATTTATCTACTTCTTCATCCACCATGGTGTCGGTCACATTCACCTTGTGACGGGTAACGGTAATGCTTGCCGGATCAATGCTCACAGCGGGTTTAAGGCCAACTTCAAAAGAAAAAGAATAGTCAGTTGGATTATCCATATCAAGCCTTGCCTCATCGCTGGTCAATGGCAGTGGCCGGCCCAAAATCTCTAAATTTTCGGATCGCATATATTCGTTCAGATTTTTTTCAACGCCACGCAACACCTCTTCGGCAAATACGCTTTTGCCATACATTTTTTTGATCATGCCGGATGGAACGAGACCCTTGCGAAAGCCGGGGATGTTGGCAGATTTTGCATACTTTTTCAACGATTGTTCGAACGCAGGCAGATAATCGCCCTTAGGAATATGAACGGTCAGCTTGTCGGTCAGCTTTCCAATGTTTTCTCTGGAAACAGTAGCCATAAAATCAAAAAAAATTCCTTAACCCCTACGGAAGTTTTAGATGAACAATATTAAAAAACCCCTTCAGGGGGAAAGGGGCTTGGTGCGGATGATAGGGGTCGAACCTACATGCCTTGCGGCGCCAGATCCTAAGTCTGGTGCGTCTGCCAATTTCGCCACATCCGCATTTGGGGTGCAAAAGTAGTGGTTTTGATAAAACGAAAATCAATAAAATTTTTTAGCAAAAGAACTTGCGGAGCCTCTAAAAAAGAATAATGCTGTTTAGATCTGAAACTATTTCAAATTTATTGAAAAAAAAATATTTTACTTTCATTTCCCTTACATTTTTATAGTTCCTAAATTTTATTGTTTTTATTGACAATTAAACTATTAAAACTAAAGTTTGCTATTGATTTTATTTTCATGTTTAATATTTTGGCTCATTATTTGTTAAATAATAAATAACCCTTAAAAAAATAATACAATGACGGATTTATTTCGATTTTTTGGAATCACATTTTTTATCAAAGAAAAAACTCCGAATGCAACTGTGCAAATAAAAAATGATAAAGGTACTGCCGTGTTTGAGGTTAATCCATTAAAACTTTTAGAAAATAACGGCGTAAAAACCAAGGATATTTTTATGGCAGAAAGCATTATTTTAGAAAATGAAGACATAATTAACCGTAATTTCAAAAAACAATTAGCCAAATAAAAATTGCTTTTTTTCTGAAAGAGTTTTTTTTATAAAAGTCCTTCATCTGCAAAACTGAAAAAACCTTCTTCGCTCACAATAATGTGATCCATCAGGTCAATATCAAAAAGTTCGGCAGCGCGTTTTATTTTGGCAGTCAGTATTTCGTCTTGCCTGCTTGGTTTGAAACTGCCGCTTGGGTGGTTATGACACAATACAATTCTTGTTGCATCATTTTCCAATGCTTTGCGAAGAATAATTTTAGGATCTGCTATCGTTCCGGAAATTCCACCTTCGCTGATAATTTCCAAATGATTGATTTTATTGGCATTATTCAGGTAAAGCACAGAAAACACTTCATGTTTAAAATGTTGAAACTGAGCTTTTAGATAAGCAGCAATTTCCCGTCCGCTGTGAACGCTTTCTTTTTTGTTTTCTGCCATCGTTCGCCTGATGCCCAATTCAAGTGCAGCAGCAATCGTAATTGCTTTGGCCGCACCTAACCCTTTAATTTTTAAGTTCACCATTTCTTTCACTGATAGTTTAGACATTTGGCGCAAATCATTTTTTACTTTTGATAGCAGTTCCTTAGCAAGATCCACCGCCGACCTGTCTGTCGTGCCATTGTTAATGAGAATGGCCAGCAGCTCAGAATTGCTCAGGCTTTCGGCACCTTTCATAGCCAATTTTTCTCTTGGCCTGTCTTCTATTGCCCAGTCTTTAATGGTTTGTTTATTCATAAAAGAATTAAATGAGTCATCAAAGTAAATCTTTCTATCTCTAATCTCTATCTTCGCGGCACATTTTTCCTTCAATGTCATGAACCCTTCAATAAAAATCTTTTCCGGTACTGGTTCACAAATACTTTCCAACAAAATAGCTGAGCGGTTTGGCTCCCCTTTGGGCAAAATAAACATCCAGAAATTCAGCGATGGAGAATTTCAGCCAGTGTTCATGGAAAGTATTCGTGGCGATTATGTCTTTTTAATCCAAAGCACAAACTCCCCCAGCGACAACCTGATGGAACTGCTGCTGATGATTGATGCTGCACGCCGTGCAAGTGCATACAAAATTGTGGTTGTAATGCCCTATTATGGCTATGCCCGGCAGGACAGAAAAGATAAGCCCCGTGTTGCTATCGGCTCAAAACTGATTGCCAACCTGCTGGTGGCCGCCGGTGCAGACAGGATCATTACTATGGATCTTCATGCCCCGCAAATACAGGGCTATTTTGATATTCCGGTAGATCACCTGGACAGTTCGGCCATTTTTATCCCTTATATAGAGCAACTAAAACTCAAAAACCTTACTTTTGCGTCCCCTGACGTGGGAAGTACCAATCGTGTACGTGAAATAGCCAGCTTTTTCAACTGCGAAATGGTCATTTGTGACAAGCATCGCAAACGTGCAAACGAAATTTCGAGCATGGTGGTGATAGGAGATGTGACGGGAAGAGATATTATATTGATAGATGACATTTGCGATACGGGAGGAACACTTGCCAAAGCAGCAAACCTTTTGAAAGAAAAAGGAGCAACCAGTGTGAGGGCTTTGTGTACACATCCCGTGTTGAGTGGGAATGCTTATCAGAATATAGAAAACAGTGTTTTGGAGGAGTTGGTTGTTTGCGATACCATTCCGCTGAAACAGAGTGTAAGTAAAATAAAATGCTTGTCTGTAGCGGATTTGTTTGCCATTGCCATTAGAAATGCACATGAAAACAGAAGCATCACAAGCCTCTTTATTCATTCGCAATTGAAGGCAAAGAGGGGAGAGAGAGAATAGTATTTAGATACTATATGTTAGACAGAACCAGTAGCAAGTATTCAGTATTCAAACAGCAGGCAGTGAAATAGTTGTTAAGAGAAATAGGGGTACTAACAAAACATGAATTAAACCCTAAACACTCAACCCTAAACAGTTTTTTAATCAATCATTATATAAAAATGAAAACAATTACAATCGAAGGACAACTGAGGACCGAAATGGGCAAAAAAGCCACCCGCCAACTTCGCTCTCAGGAAATGGTGCCTGGTGTAATTTACGGGGGTGTTGAGGAAGTCAATTTCTTTGCAACTGCAAAGGCGCTTAAGCCTATCGTTTACACAGGAGAATTTTTGAAAGCCGAAATTTCGGTGAGTGGAAAAAAGTATGAGTGCATTTTGAAAGATTTGCAATTTGACAAGGTGTCAGATGCCTTGCTGCATCTTGACTTTCTGGAGTTGGTAGGCGACAAAAAAGTAGTTGCCACACTGCCTCTCCATCTGACAGGCGCACCTGCTGGTGTTAAAGCCGGTGGAAAATTGGTTGTGAAAATGAAAACGCTGAAAGTAAAAGCATTGCCTAATGATCTTAGGGAATCTATTACTGTTGACATCAGCAATTTGCAATTGAATGAAAACATCCGTGTAGAAGATGTGAAAGCCGCCAACATGGAGATTTTAAACAGTCCCCGCATTCCCATTGCATCCATTGTGATGACAAGACAGCTGAAGCAGGAAGAGTCGAAGGATGAAAAGAAGAAATAATTATTTTTTTGCTTTATAAAAAACCCGGTCACATTTTCAATGGCCGGGTTTTTTTATAAATAAAGAGTGTTTGGAACTTTTTTTCTTGAGTTCCACTATTTTGCCCTAATCCATTTCTTCTTCTGAAAAACAATTGCTCACAATTTTGATTGCATCTATTCAAAATTGGGTGTGAGTCTATTTATCCTCTAATTTTTTATCTTTCATTTTTTGTCTCTTTCATGCACTTGCTATGAACAAGTTTTTAATTGTCGGTTTGGGCAATATAGGCACCGAATATGCAAATACACGCCACAACATTGGTTTTGATGTTGTGGACACCTTTGTCAATAAACATGGGGGGGCATTCAGTACCGAACGCCTTGCCAATGTGGCAGAAGTGAAATACAAAGGCAAGTTGATCATTTGCATAAAGCCAACAACTTACATGAATCTAAGTGGCAGGGCTTTCAGGTATTATTTTGACAAAGAAAAAATAGAGTTGGCCAACACGCTTACAATCGTAGATGATTTGGCTTTGCCTCTTTCCAAACTAAGATTAAGAGGTGGAGGAAGCGACGCAGGTCACAACGGGCTGAAAGATATTCAGGCAATCATGGGTACTGATAACTATCCTAAGCTACGGTTTGGCATTGGGAATCAATACCCAAAAGGAACGCAGGTTGATTTTGTACTCGGACGTTGGACAGAAAATGAAATGCCTGTAGTAAAAACAAAAATTGAAAATTGCGTCCAAACGATTGAAAATTTCGTCTTTATTGGACTGGGAAGAACAATGAATTTGGTAAATAACCTGTTGTTTGCATAATATTTTAATAATTCTGCGTTATAAATGGGTAAAAAACTATGATTTTATGAAACCTGAACATCCTTATTCCCATAACTGGTTAGCAACAGGAAGGTGACTAGTTTGATATTTTATTAAAAGTTGACTCTATGAAGATTTTTTGTGTAGGAAGAAATTATGGCGAACATGTGAAGGAGTTGGGTAATGACATGCCCGAAGAACCTGTCATTTTCATGAAACCGAAAAATGCGCTTTTGCAATCGCATACTCCGTTTTATTATCCTGAATTTAGCAACGAGCTGCACTACGAAGTGGAGCTGGTTTTAAGGGTATGCAAAAACGGGAAATACATTTCCGAAAGGCAGGCATCAAAATATTACAACGGCATTTCCGTAGGCATAGATTTTACGGCTAGAGACATTCAGAATCAACTAAAGTTAAAAGGGCTGCCATGGGAAAAGGCCAAAGCCTGGGACAACTCAGCAGTACTTGGTCAATGGAAGGAAATGACACCTGAATTATTCAAAAATCCCATTCATTTTTCGCTGCAAAAAAACGGAGAAATCGTTCAGCAGGGCGTTTCAACAGACATGATTTTTCATTTTGATGAAATTATATCGCACATTTCCAATTATTTTTCGCTCAATATTGGCGACTTGATTTACACAGGCACACCTGCAGGTGTGGGAGAATGTGTGGTAGGCGATGTTTTAACCGGTTTTCTGGGTCTTGAAAAAATGTTTGAACTGGAAGTGAAGTAGAACGATTGCCTTTTAATAAATTTCGTAAGAAACTTTTATTTTTATTTCATCGCCCTTTAGATCAGGGCAATAGTAATGATAATAATATTGAAACCCTTTATGAAGTTCGCTATCATTACGAGCTTGTGAAAGAATAATATATTTATTGGCGATCTTCATCACATAATTTTTATCTACCTGGACAATTTCGCTCTGATTCCCGGTAGGATCAAAACGAACCCAACCTTGCTTTTTCAAATAGGCTTCGGGCCAGGCATGTAATGGATCATCGCCACTGTAATCAACGACAGCGCCAAACATTGATTTTGCGGGTATTTTATTAGCCCGCAATAACGCGACGAACAAATCGCTATAATCCATACATTTTCCGATGTGTGTTTCTAAAACTTTTTCAGCTCCTATCGCAGGATTTAATTCGTAGCTGATTGTTTTTTTCACGTAGTCAAATGTTTTCATCACCGTTTCGATGTCGGTCTTTTGCCTCAGCGTAGCCGCTACCGCAACTATTTTGGGGCTTTCACTTTCAATAAATTCTTCTGCTGCCAGATATTTAGTCAAATCATTTTCAATGCTATCGTTTTTCTGATTGACCTGATTGAAAATGGTCATGTTGCTTTTAAAAACGATCTTAAAGCTTTTCGTCAAATCATAAAATTTGAAGAGAGCATAGGTGACAGAATTGTTTGTGTAAACAGTGTCCGGTTGAATGGAAAAGGAAACATTGTTGACAGTTTGCCTGTTCCTGACCGTATTTGGAATGACTATTTTGAATTCGAGTTTGCTGATCAACTTACTAACTGAAACTTTATAAACAATTCTCAGATCTACATTTCTTTCGCTGGCACATGCAGCCATCGAAACGAAAACGAGCAGCAAAATGATAGCAAAACGGGACGTTCGGACATTTATCATTTTCTTCCAAATGAAAAGTTGAAAGAAATCATTCAATTATTTTTACCAGGTAATAATTCGTTTTCCCCTTTTGCACAAACAAGTATTTGTTGTTGATGAACATTGATAATTCAACTTTAGCAGACTGATCGCTTACTTTTTGTTTGTTCAGGCTGATTCCGCCGCCAAGAATCATTTTTTTTGCCTCTCCTTTACTTGAAAATATGGCTGTTTCTGTCAAAAAACTAACAATATCGGGCTGCGATTGCAATTGGGTTTCATGAAGTTCTATTGCAGGCACACCTTTCAGCGTGGCATCCAAATGGTCTTTTGACATTGCTGACACCATTTGCATGGTGTCTTTGCTAAAGAGCAAATCGGTTGCACTCAACGCCAGTTGCAGACATTCTTTTCCGTGAACAAAGGCTGTCACTTCTTCCGCCAGCTTTTTTTGCAACTCTCTTTTGTACTGATTCCCGTCATGTTTTTCAATGAGTTCATTTATTTCCGCCTGCGGCAAAAAAGTGAATATTTTTATGTATTTCGCTGCATCCTCGTCCGAGGTATTGAGCCAGAACTGATAAAATTCGTAAGGAGAAGTTTTTTCAGGGTCAAGCCACACATTTCCTTTTTCGCTCTTGCCAAATTTGCTTCCATCGCTTTTTGTAATGAGCGGGCAGGTGAAGGCAAAGGCCTCTGTTCCACCTTTTTTCCTGATCAGTTCAGTGCCTGTAACAATATTGCCCCACTGATCGCTGCCACCCATTTGCAGCTTGCAGTTTTTATGTTTGTTTAAATAATAAAAATCATAGCCCTGCACCAACTGATAAGTAAATTCGGTAAAACTCATCCCATTTTCGCCATCCAGCCGCTTCTTTACACTTTCTTTCGCCATCATATAGTTGACGGAAATGTGCTTGCCGACATCTCTGATAAAATCCAGAAAGGTAAAATTGGCAAACCAGTCATAGTTGTTAGCCATTTCTGCAGCATTTGGTTTTGATGCATCAAAGTCCAGGTATTGCTGAAGTTGTTTTTTTTGCCCGGCTATGTTTTTTTGTAACACATCTTCGCTCAATAAATTTCTTTCTTCGCTTTTTCCGCTGGGGTCGCCCACCATGCCTGTAGCACCGCCGACCAGGGCAATTGGTTTGTGACCTGCTTTTTGCAAATGAACCAGCAGCAAGATGGGGACAAGATTGCCAATGTGCAAACTATCGGCGGTGGGATCAAAACCAATATAGGCGGTCGTCATTTCCTTTTGCAGTTGCTCTTCAGTGCCAGGCATCATGTCCTGAACCATTCCTCGCCAACGCAGTTCTTCCAGCAGATTCATGTTGTTTTATGCTTTGGGGCAAAAATAGGTATTTGCATAAAGCTAAAAATTGTATTACTTACGATTGTGCAAGAATTTGAAGAAGCAGGCCAAGTGTTTAAGCCACAAAAAAAGGCCACCTGTTCTAGATGACCTTTGAGTAGCGAGGAGCAGACTTGAACTGCCGACCTTCGGGTTATGAATCCGATGCTCTAACCAGCTGAGCTACCTCGCCGTTTTCGGGTTGCAAATGTATAAGATTTTTTGAGGAGAAAGTAAGTTTTTTCAAAAACAAAGTGTGTGCAAGGATTGTGCAGTTATACTTGACAAATCCATCGAAATCTCCGGGAGAACGGATCCAACAGCTTGTTCAGGAAAAAAATCGGGACTGGTTATCCATTTTCTAAAATATACTTTTGCGAAAGTCAAAAGAAATTATCCAATGAAAATCATTCCCCTCAGCGAAGGCGTTTTTACAATAGATCAAACAAAAGTTTTTGTTCCTTTTTTGCAAGGTGAAGATGACCTTCAAAACCGGCCTGTGGGTAGCTTGCTGGTTGAAGTACAGCCTTTTGCAGTGGTAACAGAAAAAGATATTTTGCTACTGGACACAGGTTTAGGTTTTTCTGAAAATGGCCGGTTGCAAATTCACAAAAACCTTTCCGACAATGGCATTCAGCCCGGGCAAGTGACAAAGGTATTGCTCACCCACCTGCACAAAGATCATGCAGGCGGCATTAGCACAAAGGACAAGCTTGGGCATTATTCACTAGCATTTCCCAATGCAACCTACTACCTGCCCAAAGATGAATTAGACTTTGGTTTTGACACGGGTTTTCCAGGTTTTGTGACGGATGATTTTAGTATTCTTGTCAACAATTCAAGCACTGTTTTATTACCGCAGGAAGGAACCATAGACGGGTATATTGATTACAAAACTGTTGGGGGTCACTCGCCACATCACCAGGTGTTTTGGATCAGGGAAAAAGGGAAAACGATTTTTTTTGGGGGCGATGTAGCTCCGCAACTACAGCAAATGAAAAGTAAGTTTATCGCCAAATACGATTTTGATGGCCGCAAAAGCATGGAGTTGCGGCGTGAATGGTGGCAAAAGGGTCAGGCTGAACATTGGACTTTTCTTTTTTATCACGATGTTAAAACGCCGATGTTTAAAAGCGTTGAGAGTGGTAGTTTATCAAAGTTATAAGTCTATCTTTTCTGTAGTTACGATTGGCTTTCGATTGTGATTCATTTTTCATTTCCCCTTTCATAATTTTTTATTCCTTAAAAATAAAACAAAAAGTTTACTCTTAAAAAATCAAAAGAAGAAAACATTCGTACATTTTTTTAATGCTTTAGTACAAAAAAGCTTGTTTTTACACTTTCATCTACTATTTTTGATACCCGCTAAATCCAAAAAAATTGATCGCATTTGTCAGAGGAAAATTTATAGTCAAAAATCCGGCACAGATTATTGTAGATGTGAATGGCGTAGGTTATGAATGTCATGTAAGTTTGCATACTTATTCCGCCATCAGCAGTCAGGAAAGCGGGCAACTGTTTACCTACCTGCACATCACAGATAACGGGCAAACGTTGTATGGTTTTTTTGAACCTGCAGAAAAAGAATTGTTCACACAACTCATTAGCGTATCGGGTGTGGGTGCAGCTACAGCCCGCATGATGTTGTCAGGTATGAAGCCGGATGAAATAATAAAAGCTATTGTGCAAAGCAACGCAAGGCTGTTGGAAAGTATCAAAGGAATTGGTAAAAAAACTGCAGAAAGGCTCGTTTTAGAACTGAAGGATAAGCTGGTCAAAAATTACAATGAAAATCTTTTATCTGTTCCCGCCGCTAATAAAGTGGAAACAGATGCGTTAAATGCTTTGGTATCTTTAGGGATACCCCGGCCAAATGCCGAAAAAGCAGTTAAAAATGTGTTGGCAGCCTCTAATAATAATATTTTGCTGGAAGATTTGATAAAAAATGCGCTTAAAAATATTTAGCCTATTGAGAGAGATTTGTACGTAAACAGCTTTTCAGTTTTGAAACCTCGAAATCAATACTTCCGGCAGACAATTTTTGTTTTAGTTCTGAGCACAATGTGTGTTGCCAGCGGCCTTGCGCAGTCTGCAGGCGGCGACACTACACGCTACCCCATCCAGGATCGCCCCGGAGATCCGTTTACTTATCGCTCCAACAATCCATTTAATTTTTCTGACACTTCCTACATCAAACGCGATGTGGAGTATGATCCTGCGACCAAGCAATATATTGTTATTGAAAAAATCGGTAGTTCTTATTACCGCACCAATACCTACCTCACTTTTGACGAAATGATGCGCTTCAAAGCGCAGCAGCAGGAAGCTGAATATTTCAGGAAAAGAGCCAACACCCTGAGCATACTGAACCGCAAGGTGACACGGCCAAAACTGAAAACTTACGATAAACTGTTTGACCGCATATTTGGCGTGGGGCCTAATGGATTGAAAGTGGACATCCGGCCACAGGGAAATGTGGACATTGAAGCTGGCTACCAGGGACAGCGCATTGACAATCCGACTTTGCCTGAAAGTGCGAGGAAAAACGGCGGATTTGACTTCAATATGAATTCCAACATCAATGTTGTTGCCAACATTGGAGACAAACTCAAACTTCCCATTAACTATAATACGCTTGCAAATTTTGACTTTGAAAACCAGTTGAAACTGGACTACAAAGGCATGGACGATGAAATCCTCAAGTCTATTGAAGCGGGCAATGTATCCTATACCAGCAAAGGAACGCTGATACCAAGTGCGCAAAGTCTGTTTGGCATCAAGGCTTCTCTGCAGTTTGGTAAATTGTTTGTGACCGGGGTGTTGGCAAACCAGAAAGCGCAACGCCAGTCACTTGCCTTGCAAGGCGGTGCCGCCACCACTACCTTCAATAAAACCCTGGACGACTACGATGAAAACAGGCACTTTTTGATGGGCGATTATTTTCGCCAGAACTATAATAAAGCCATGAAAAATATACCTGTCGTCAACTCCCAGGTACAGATCATGCGCATGGAAGTATGGGTTACCAACCGGACCGGCGCCACCACTGACACAAGAGACATAGTTGCCTTCATGGATCTGGGCGAAACTTCTCCGTATAATCCCAATAACGGG
>JAYTGA010000338.1:0-24992 GCA_043733905.1 Segetibacter sp. | reverse complement strand
AGGTAAAATCCTTTTCCTGCCACTGCAAAATGATTAAATAGTAGCTTGCGATTCTTCAAATCATTTTGGAATGAAGAAAAGAACTAGATCTTATTGGCTGGTGTTGATTATTTTACAATTCAGCTTTGTTGCCACAAGCCAGCCTTCTGCTGTTGTAACCCGTTTCCCCCTTGGTGAAAATAAAATTACGATTGTAGAAAATTGCTATAAAAAATGCCGCAGCCGCATGTTGTTTATTAATGTACATGACAACGAGCAAACAAGCCAGGTGGCGGCAGATAGTTTTTTGAAAGGGCATGGCGGCACGCTTGTTCACATTGCCAACGACAGTGGCCGGAACATTAGTTTTTTGCAAAACAATCATTGCTTTGCTTTTGATCCCAACAGGATGTGCAGCAAGGGGGGCAGGCTGGCTTCATTAAGTCTTTTATCCGACAGTACAAGTGTTCAAGACATAGAAGAAGCAGAAAAAACAGTATCCTTTTTTGCCAGGAAAACCCTGCACAAATACATTGATAAACGACCGTTGATAGTCGCTTTGCACAACAATAGCGATTCCAATTTTTCCATCCGCACTTACATTCATTCCCAGGACAGCATTCCAAACTCAGGAATGTGTTTTGTAAACCCCGCAATGGATGAAGATGATTTCATCCTAACATCGAACCGGCAGATTTTTGCTGCTATAAAAGCCAAAAACATCAATGTCGTTTGGGAAAATGAAAAGGTTATAAAAGACGATGGCTCCATGTCGGTCTATGCTGCGATGCACCATATCCCTTACATTAATATTGAAGCAGAGCATGGGCATTTTGCCCAGCAATTTCAAATGTTACAGGCAGCAGTAGGAGGGAGGAAGTGAGTGCTTAAAAATGAAATAGGAGGTATGAGTATTCTTTTAGAATCAAACTTCCATCTTTCGTTAGCATAAATCTTACGATGGTCAATAATCAACGAAGCGTGCCGTTTTGAAGGTAATAATAACCAATGGCAGCAATGGCAAGTAGGGCAAGAATGATAGCATCAATCCACCATTCCTGTTTCTTAACAACATCAGGAAATGTTTCTTCACTGCCTTTGGACACGCCTGTCAGCGACTTGGGTTGGTTGTCGTCAAACACAGACTTGTCGCCATTTTCACGAACAATCCTTTCAGCAAGCACATCAGGGAAATAAGAAAATAACTGGTTAGCACTTTTTAATAAAAATTCTCCCTGCACGTTTTCTGTAAGCGTTCCTATTTTGGGCCAGTCAAGTTTCTTATAAACAGATATTTCCCTTTTGATAAAGAAGATAAAATCGCTAACATTTTTCACAGATTCTGTTTCGTCTGTGTTTTGTTGTTGGGAAATGTAGGTGTAAAAATCTTTCTCTGCAGGCACATCACCTTTTGCAAAAATGACTTCCCAACTGGGTGAGGTCAACGTTTTATGCTCAAAGCTAAGTTGTGCAGTCTTGCGCACAATCATAAATGTACCAAGGCCGGGAACTGTTACTTTTTTATGTAAAACAAGGTACTGGTAAAATAGATCGAACATAAAAATGAGCCTTTTGTCAGAACGAATATACAATTCCTCCCAATATATGAAAGCCAAGCACCTGGTATTGGTGCCATCGTTCATATTTAGTGTTCAAAATATTATTGAACTGAAGCCATAGACTCAGCCTGGGAACAACAGTCAATTCACCACCTGCATTTAGATCAAATGCGCCACCAGAGCGTTCTTTACTGCCGTCTTTTGCCCGGTACAAAGCTCCGTTGGAAACCAGCAGATCAGACTTGAACTGCAAATCCCTTAACACCTGCCAGCGCAGGGAACCGGTGATTTCCAAAGGCAAAAGACCCCACGCATGTTCATTAATGTCAAGACCTGAAAATGTATTAACGGCGGCTCCTGCAAGCAGGCTAAATTTTTCCTGGACAGTATAACCCACCTCTCCGCTAATCTTTACTGATCGCAATGCGGATTCATAAGTGGGTGTAAATGTTTTGCCATCGAGTGTGTCATTCAGGTAAAGAACAGGGTTATTATATTTTAATAAGCTGAGCCTTGCATTGTAGGTGAAATGACTGCCTGCAGAGCCTTTAAACCCTGCGTACTGCTCCTGAATCCTTGTGTTGAACAATGAATCGGGCTGATGAATCCAGGGGTTGAAAGAAGATAAAGACTGGTAAGTATTTTTTTGGTAATAGCCAATCCACCCGGCCTGCACAACAAACTTTTCGTCACGCACTTTGATGACTGCCGACAGGTTTGGCAACAGGTGCGATATTCCATTATCCCACGATGGAATGAAGCCTGCATTTAAAGTAAAATTGTTTTTTTTGACCACAAGCGATGGAGAAAGATAAAAGAGATTGTTCTTCAGTTGGGTATCATCCGTCTTTTTATAAGTACTTAGGTTGGCAGTCAGTCCAAGGTTTAGACTTATTTCCTTCGTAATGATTTTAGACAACGGAGCGTTGAGAATAAAGCTGGTTTCTCTGCCGCTTCTGTTGTCCGAAAATAAGTTGATTGCAAGTGTAGGATCGTAACTGATGCCCAGGTCGTTGACTTCCTTGTTTCTCAATCCAATCATGCCAGTAATGGTGTTGTATTTTTGGCGAAGACTGTCTTTCTCATACTTGAGTGTGTCGGGCTGAAACCCATAGTAGTATTGAGTTCTGGTGTTGAAACTAATTTTTGTTCTCCACTCCATATTGGCATTGGTACTATACAGTCCTATGAAGTTAAATGTGGTATTTCCGTATTGCTGATAAGGAATGCTTCCCTTTTGGGAAATATGTTTTCCTAAAAAATTGATTAGCGATGTTTTGCCATCGCCATACGACAAACCTGCCTCAGCGTATGGCGTACTGTAATTACCAAATCCGGCTTTTACATAATTGGCATTGATCCAGGCCGGCATTGAATCTATTGACAATGCCAATGGTTTTAATGCCACAGGCTGGTAGCTGAAAAAAAGATTTTGAGCTGGAACCAAATAGTTTGCTAATGCGGGTTTGCCTGTATCTGCCACAGGTATGGTTGCAGCAAAATTGATCTTGGATGCAGGCTTCAACACAGGCTTGTAAGCGGATGTAATGACAACCGTTTTTTTTGTTGTATCATCACCTTTTCTTTTCTGCGCTTGCAGGGTATAGTTGCAAATAATGACTGCAAATAATATTGAAATTAGTCTCTTCATTTTATTCTTTTTTCTCTCTGAAAAAATTTATCATTCAGTTTTATTTGAATGAACCAGGAGATTTGTTTTATTCAATTTGAAATAATTTGGATACACTTATTGAACCACTTTACTTGCCGCTTCTTTTTCCCCTATCACACTCTTCAGTTTAGTTTGGGCTTCCTGTTTCAGTTCAGGTATTGTAGTGTTTTCTGCTACACTTTTTAAAGTGGCTTCTGCATTAAAATAGTCTTTTTGTTTCCAGTAAATATCGCCCAGCAAAATGTAGGCTTTAGTCGTCCAGTATTCGTAAGACCCGGCTTTGTTAATGACTTCAAAAGCCGCCTTTTCTGCATCAGCCATTTTGTTTTGTTGAAAAATGATGAAGGCAACCTGGTAACGGGCTTCGGCTGCAAACTCTGATTTTCCAAGGCCGATCACCATCTTATAATTGGTCAAAGCAGCATCATTGTCATTGTTGATTTGAAGGCTTTTGGCAATCACCATATTCGCCATCATTTTATCGTCTGTGGCTATTCCTTTTTGCGTTAGCAGTTCCTGTGCATTACCCTCAGCATCTGTCCATTTATTAAGCCTGTACTGGCTGCGAAGCAAGCCCCTCATGGCTTCCAGTTGTGCATTGGGCTGCGAACCAATTCCTTTCAATTGTGTAAAATATTTCTCAGCAGCTTCATAATTTTTCAACTCAAAAAAGTTGATCCTGGCGGCCTGCAAAACACTTTTTTCTGCAAACCTGTTGGGGGCTTTTGCGGCCACATAGGCATAGCCGATTAAGGAGTTGGCATATTCTTTCAGTCCGTTGTAAATCTCTGCAATATTGTAGTTGGCTTCTATTGCATAGCGGCCATCGTTAAACTTTGAAAGATAGGCTTTGAAACCGCTTAAAGCATTAGGCAGATCGTTGTTGTTGTATCGCAAATTGGCCGAAGTATAGGTGAGTGAATCTTCTTCAGAATAGCTGATTTCTTTGCCGTTTTGCTTCATGAAAGCCACAAATTCCGATGGCTTTTGCTGCTCAATAAATATGTTACGGACATACTCAATAGACGCATCGCTTTCAGCAGAGTTTGGATAAGTGGAAATGAGTGTTTTGAAGTTGGCAAGTGCATCTGTATTGTTATCAAGATTAAAACTTGCAATGCCGATTTTCAGGTAAACCTGTGGATATAATGCCGTAGCAGTGCGGTTTTTAAGGATCTTATTGAGTGGTATTAATGCTGCGCTATAGTTTTCATCAGCAAGATAGGTGTTGGCTATTTCAAGGTTGGCATCGGCCACAAGCGACGACTTGGGAAACTTTTGCTCCAGCGATTGCAACAAGTTGATTTTGTCGGTTGTGTGATTGCCTGCACCAGCTATCAATGCTTTCTGATACAGGGCATAATCGGCTGCGGGCAGGTTGCTGCTATAGACCACTTCATACATCTCCTGCGCCTGCCAGTAGTTGCGGTTCATGAAGTGTGCATCTGCACTGCGTACATAAGCATCCTGCTCAACTGAAGATGACGACGGTGTTACTTTTTTTGTAACGAACTCCATGTTGGCAAGGACCTGTTTGTAGTTTTCTTTTTGAAGGTAAGCATGACCCAGCGTGTAGTGTGCATTGGCCACATTCACCTCGCCGGATGTTTGCGGACTTTTCAGGTATTTCTCTAAATAATCAATGGTCGCATCAGTGTTGTTTTTGCGATAGGCGATTTCTCCTTTCCAGAAATAAATGTAAGGCAGTTGAACAGTGTTGTAGGGAGCTGTCTGCAATTCGGTCAACAGGCTGTCGGCTTTGTCAACCTGCTGTTCGTTCATGTATTCAACCGCTCGTCCGTAGGCTATTTTAGGATATACTTTACGCACACTTTCACTCTTGCCTTTCAGGCTTTCATACAGGTTGAGTGCTTCTTTGTAATTGTTGGTATTGGCTAAAACATTGACCAATAATTCTTTTGCCTCCGGCAAAAGAGATGAGTTGGGATAAGAGCTAATAAACTTTTGCAACTCCGCAGATGCAATGTCCTGGTACCCAAGATCGAACGAAAGTTTGGCATAATTAAATTGGGAAATTTCCTTTTGAACAAGGTTGCTTGCATTGGCTGCGCAAAACAGGAAAGCACTGCGGGCATTGGTTTTCTGTCCTGTTTTCAGGTAAGCATCTGCGAGCAGGTACATGCTGTTTTGTGCAAGCGAATCTTCTTTGCCGCCCAATTGTTTAAAACCCTCAATGGCTTTGTCAAGATGTTTTGTTTCGTAGTATGTGTAGGAGATTTCGTAGAGATCTTCGCGGCGCACTTTGTCTGTTTTACTCACATACTCTTCCAGGTATGGCAATGCACTTGCATAGTTTTTCTTCTCAAAATAAGAATGCCCCACCAACTGCCGCAGTTGCATATCATAGTATTGGCCGCCGGCTTTTAATTTACCTTCGGCGTAAGTAATGGCTTTGTCTTTTTCCCCGCTAAAATAAAGTATCTCGGCTATGTAATAAGGAACAATGCTTTGATAATTCGGCTGACTTTCCACCTTGCGAAAAGCTTCCAAGGCAAGCATATAATCTTTTTCATAAAAAGAAATAAATCCAAAATAATAATTGGCATCCAGGTAGTTAGGATCCGAGGAAATCTGCCGGATGGAATTGAACAGCGGTCGTGCTTTATCAAATTGTTTAAGCGTAAAATAGCCATAAGCCTGGTGAAATTTCATCTCGGCTATTTCGCGGTTGCTGAGGTTGTCTATGCCTGCTTTTTCGTAGTAAGACATCGCCTCTTCAAGGTGCTGATTGCGAAAATAATATTCGCCTAACTGGTAGCTCAACATTTCCACACGTGGAGCATTGTACTCTGTTTCAATAAACTCCCTGGCTTGTTCTTCTGCAGAAGTTTCGTTCATTTTCAGACCGCAGACAATTGTATAATACCGCGCCTCCAATTGTGTGCTTAGTGGCAGGTGGCTATTGTCTGGAACATTATTGATGAGTTCTTTAAACAGCGGATAAGCAAGACTGTATTGTTCTTTCTGGTAAAATTCTTTAGCCTGTTTAAACTCCGCATCGGGATCATTATTGACATGTGTGGCTTGTGCAAAAAGTCTACCCTGCAAAGTCAGCAAAAATATAGTTGTATAAAACGTTTTCTGGATGATCCGGTTCATAAGGCTTCGGGTGAGATTAGAATGTAAAGTGCCAAATCTTGCTCTTAACAAAATGCCAAAAGTGAATGATGTGGATAAAGGTAGACATACCAATAAGCTATCCCGGCAAAGTGGATAAAGAGTAAAATTGAGGGGGGTTAATCACATTTTGTGATAAACAGAATATGTAAAAAGGTATATCCTATTTATATTGCCTTTCTCTGTGGTTAAAATAATTTTTACCACGGAGAATACAGGAAAAAAACAAGACAGAGAAATTACAGGGAGATTAATTTATGAGTTATAAACAGTTTTTTTTAGACTTTTATTGTTGCATTTTAGAACCATAAGCCAGGTCGCCGGCATCACCCAAACCCGGCACTATGTAGCCTTTTGCGGTAAGTTCATCATCTATTTCACCGCACCAGATTTTCACATCGGGTTGTTCCCGTTGCACATATTCAATGCCTACGCTGCAGGCAATGGCTGTGACCACATGAATGTGTGCCGGAGCTCCATCATTTTTCATGAATTGGATGGTCTTTACCAGCGATGAACCTGTCGCCAGCATGGGGTCGCTGATGATGACAATGCGGCCTTCAAGCGGGGGGCAACTCATATATTCGAGGCTGATTTCAAAACTGCCGTCGTGTTTGTGTTTGCGATAGGCAGATACGAAAGCATTATCCGCTTTGTCAAAATAGTTAAGCATCCCATTGTGCATGGGCAAACCTGCCCGCAATATAGTTGCCAGCACAGGCTGCTCCTTCAATTTCTTGCAGGTAGCAATACCTAACGGGGTTTGTATTTCTACCTCTTCCCAGTCAAGTTCCTGGCTAATCTCATAGGCGGCTACTTCGGCAATACGCTCAAGGTTTCGCCGAAAACGCATTCTGTCAGTCTGTATTTCTGTGCTTCGTAGTTCACCCACCCAATTGCTGACTAAGCTGTGGTTTTTGCTTAAATTGATGACCATAATAAAATTGAAGATTTCGATTGTAGATTGCGGCGTGAAAATTACAGCTTATTTCACACAAAAAGAATTTTTGCACCATGGCACTAAACTCTAAACTCTCAACCCTCAACTCTCAACCCCCCAAATGATCTACAGAGTTATTGGAATCATGAGCGGTTCATCGCTTGACGGGTTGGATATTGCGTTTGCGGAACTGGATGAAAGCGGTGGCAAATGGAGCTACGAACTAAAAGCTTCCAAATGCATACCATATAGTACTGACTTGCAGAAAAAGCTTGAAAATGCTTCCCGGGCAAGTGCTTACAATTACCTGCTTCTTCATACTTCCTTTGGAAAATATATAGGAGAACAGGTCAATCATTTTATTGAAAAATATGACTTGCATCACCAGGTTCAATTGATTGCATCGCATGGTCACACTGTTTTTCATGCTCCGCAAATGAACATGACTGCACAGTTGGGAGATGGTGCCGCAATAGCCGCCGTGACTGAGATAAATGTTGTCAGCGACTTGCGCAGTATGGACGTTGCTTTTGGAGGCCAGGGTGCGCCCATTGTTCCGGTGGGAGAAAAATTATTATTTCCCGATTTTGATTTTTTTCTCAACATTGGGGGCATAGCCAACGTGTCTTGGAAAGCTGCAGAAGGTTACACCGCCTTTGATGTATGTGCGGCTAACCGTGTATTGAATATGCTGGCGCAAATGATCGGACAACCATTTGATGACGATGGCAAAATGGCTGCCTCCGGCAAAATTAATACGCCATTGCTGAACCGGCTCAATTCAATTTCATACTACACTCAACCATTTCCCAAATCGCTTGCCAACACTTTTGGAACAGATGAAATTTTCCCTTTAGTGCAGTCATCCGGCGTTTCTCTTAAAGATCAATTAAGGACATATATTGAGCATATTGCCATGCAGGTTGGCTATGCGTTGCAAACAATGATATCAAATGAAACAAGGCAAAATGCTCAATTAATGGTGACAGGTGGTGGTGCCTTCAACAAGTTTTTGATGGAGAGATTACAACATGTTTTGCAACCACTTTCCATCATAGCAACAGTACCGGATGCAATGATTGTTAACTACAAAGAAGCGCTGATCATGGCACTTATTGGCACTCTACGCTGGCGGGAGGAATATAATGTGCTTCATTCTGTCACTGGTGCAACACGCAGCAGTATTGGCGGTGCAGTTTGGATAGGTCAGGAAGCATAGTCCGCGGCTTTGAAAAACCGTTCTAGCTTTGCCTCATCCAGTTGGCCGTTTGTCCTTATGCTGCTGCACAGGTCTATTCCATAAGGGTTGACGTGTTCAATGGCATCTCTCACATTGTTCTCGTTTAGTCCGCCGGCAAGAAATACAGGAATTTTGGATTGCTCAACAATTGTCCGGCTTAAAACCCAATTGTGCGTTCTCCCTGTCCCGCCAAGTTCTTTAACGGCAAGTTTAGGATTGCCACTGTCTAAAAGTAAGGCATCTGCCCATTCAGAAATTTCAATCGCCTCATCTACTGAACTTTCATCCACTACATGAATGACCTGAACAATTTTAATGGCAGGCAAAGCTTGTTTAAGTGCTTTATAATCCCTTTCAAAAAGTTCATCTACCAGTTGAATGGTATTGGTAAATGTGCGATGGTGATGTTGGATGATTTGAGCAGTTTTTGTCTCGCTGGTGAGCAGGAAACTTGCAACCGGAGGCGGAATAACCCTGGTAATTTCAAAAATTAAATCATCACCGATAGGTCCGGGGCCACTTGGCATTTTGCCTACCAAACCCAGAGCCGAAGCACCATATTGTATCGCCATCCTTGCTTCTTCAACAGAACTAATGCAGCAGATTTTTACTTTCATAGCAAAATGATTACTTTTTTGGGAAACAACTTTTTTAATGATTTTTTTTTAAGCTTTTGCTTTACATTTCTATACCTGGTTGCAATAGGGATATATCCTGGCTAGCTGTTCATTTCTGTCGTCCAAAGAGGAAATATTTTCGTATTTCTCGTTATGCTGTAATATTGCACCGCTTCAATTATGCGTTAGACAAAGTAACCGTGTAGCAAATCTAAAACATTTGCCTGCGGCGAAAAAAATAAAACAACGCATTTCTGAAATGAAAAAAGTATAATCAATGAGCAAGAATTTACTGATCGTGGAGTCGCCTGCAAAGGCTAAGACTATTGAGAAAATTTTGGGTCCTGAGTTTGAAGTAAAAAGTTGCTATGGTCACATCCGCGACCTGGAAAAAGACGACATGGGCATTGATCTGAACAATCATTACAAACCGCGCTACAAGGTGCCCGATGAAAAGCTGAAAGTGGTGAATGAATTGAAGCAACTGGCAAAGAAAGCAAAAGAAGTATGGCTTGCATCGGATGAGGACCGCGAAGGAGAAAGCATTAGCTGGCACCTGGCGGAAACCCTTGGCCTTGATCCGGCAACGACCAAGCGGATTGTTTTCCACGAAATCACAGCACCTGCTATCAAAAAAGCAGTATCCAATCCACGGCTTATCAACATGAACCTGGTCAATGCACAGCAGGCCCGCCGTGTGCTGGACAGGCTGGTAGGTTTTGAATTGAGTCCGGTGCTGTGGAGAAAAATAGGAATGCAGGGCGGCCTGAGTGCAGGCCGTGTGCAGAGTGTCGCCGTAAGATTGATTGTGGAAAGAGAACGTGAAATCAACGGTTTTGCCGTTGAAAGCAGTTACAAAGTGGAAGCGGTTTTCAGTGCTGCCGACATTACAGGCAGGCCCGTAAATTTCAAGGCAGATGGTCCATCTAAAGTGTCGCAACTGGAAGATGCAGAAAAGTTTCTTGAAAGCTGCAAAGGCGCAGGTTACACAGTGGCCGATGTGGCGGTTCGCCCCACCAAACGCACACCTGCTGCGCCTTTTACCACATCTACTCTGCAGCAGGAAGCCAGCCGCAAACTGGGTTACGGCGTTAGCAAAACCATGCTGGTGGCGCAAAAACTGTACGAAAGCGGAAAGATTACCTACATGCGTACTGATAGCATTAACCTGAGCGAAACGGCTATGGGTGAGATTCAAAAAGAGATTAAATCCAGCTACGGCGATAAATATTATCAGCCACGGGAATATAAAAACAAAAATGCCTCGGCACAGGAGGCACACGAAGCCATTCGCCCTACATATATGGAGAACCATAGTGTGGAAGATGAAGAAGGCCGCCGCCTGTATGAACTGATCTGGAAAAGAACAATTGCTTCGCAAATGAGCGATGCGGCTTTTGAAAAGACAACCGCCAAAATCAATATTTCCACCAATAAAGACCAACTGACCGCCACAGGCGAAGTCATGAAGTTTGACGGCTTCCTGAAAGTTTATATGGAAGGCAAAGACGAAGAAGACGGTGAAGAAGGCGGCGACGCAATCCTGCCACCACTGCGGGTTTCGCAGCAGTTGGATTTTAGGGAAATGCTGGCTACGCAAAAGTTTACCCGTCCCGCTCCCAGGTACACTGAGGCATCGCTGGTGAAGAAAATGGAAGAGCTGGGCATTGGTCGTCCAAGTACATATGCTCCAACCATCACCACCATTATGAAGCGCAACTATGTGGAGAAACGTGATAAAGATGGTGTGAAAAGAAACGTGAATGTGCTGAAGCTGACAAAAGAAAATGAGATACTGAAAAGCATTGTAGTTGAAAATACGGGTGCAGAAAAATCAAAACTTTTTCCAACAGATTTAGGAAGTGTAGTCACCGACTTTTTAAAATTGCATTTTCAAAAAGTGATGGACTTCGGCTTTACCGCCAAGATAGAAGAAGAGTTTGATGAAATAGCCGATGGCAAACTTGTCTGGAGCAACATGATAGACAGCTTCTACAAACCATTTCACACAAACATTGAAGTGACATTGGAAACCGCCGAACGTGCCAAAGGCGAGAGAGAACTGGGTGTGGACGAAGTGACCGGCAAAAAGGTGATCGCAAGAATGGGCAGGTTTGGTCCAATGGTTCAAATAGGTGACAGCGGCAACGAAGAAGACAAACCTAAATTTGCCAAGCTGAAAGCCAGCCAAAGCATTGAAACCATTACCCTGGACGAGGCGATGGAGTTGTTCAAACTTCCCCTCATTTTAGGTGAACATGAAGGCAAAGAAGTGGCCGTGAACATGGGGAGGTTTGGCCCTTATGTGCGCTGGGGCGAAGACTTTGTATCTCTGCCAAAAGGCGAAGACCTTTTTTCTGTTGACATGAAAAGAGCGATAGAAGTGATTGGAGAAAAGCAAACTGCTGATGCCCCAATTGCCATGTACCAGGACAAGCCTGTGACCAAGGGAAAAGGTCGGTTTGGACCGTTTATAAAATGGAACGATTTGTACATCAACATTCCCCGTGCCTACAACTTTGATACGCTGACACAAAAGGACTGCGAAGAATTGATTGAAAAGAAAGTGGACAAAGAAGCCAACCGCTACATTCAGCAATGGGCTGCTGAAAAAATTTCTATAGAAAACGGACGATGGGGACCATTTCTCCGCTTTGGTAAAAAAATGCTGAAAGTGGTGGGACAAGGTGCAGCAGGAAAATACACTTCCGAAGAATTGGCTGCTATTTCTCTTGATGAAATTAAGAAAATGATTCTGACACAGGTGCCTGATGCTTTTACAAAAAAGGCGGCGGCACCAAAGAAAGCCGCAGCTAAAAAAGCTGTGGCTAAAAAGAAGTAGTATTTACCTGTGATATAGCCAAAGGGCAAAAGCGATTCTGATGAAGAATATCTTTTGCCCTTTGGCTTTTTAAAATTAAGGTATGAGTCTGTATTACCTGTTTATTTTCAAATATTCTTTCAGCCCTTTTTCAATCAGGCGAAATTGATCAAAGGCTTTATCTACCAGCAATGAAAGTTCATTTTTGCCTACATCTTTTTTTCCGGCAACTTCAATGTTGTCCAATATTTCCGTTAGTTTATTGGCTTGAATAATACCGGCATTGCTTTTTATTTTGTGCGCCTTTTGATAAACAAGCTGATTGTTTCCTGCACAAAATGCTTCTTTCATTTCTTTCAACTCTTTTCCAGCTTCGACCAAAAAAATGTCAATCATTTCGATCAGGTATTCATGGTCATCCATTTCTGCCAAAATGCTTAGGTCAAATAAGTCTTCCGAATACAAGGCAGTGTCTGTACCGGGAGATTGTTGAGAATTGTTCATAGATAATTTTGCGTTTTTAAAAGAAGGGTTTAAGCTCGAACTGCATTCTTCATGTTTTCTCTTGCTGTGGCTGCCCATTTGGTCAGCATGCTTACAAAGTCTTCAGGCTTTACCGGTTTGCTTAAAAAATCGTCCAATCCTGCTTCCAGGCACTCGTCCCGGTCTTCCTTCATAGCATTGGCAGTCATGGCAATAATGACGGGCTGCACATCTTGCTGCACCCTGATGATGCGGGTGGCTTCAAGACCATCCATCACAGGCATTTGCACATCCATCAAAACTAAATCGTACTGATTTTTGGCAACCATGTCCACAGCAATCTCACCATTTTCGGCCAGCATTGGTTCGTAGCCAAGTTTGCTCAATATTTTAAATGCCAGCCGCTGGTTGGCCAGGTTGTCTTCCACCACCAATATATTCAGGGGATGTTCTTTTGCAAAATCAGGTGACAGCTTTGGTTTCACTGGTTGCACATCCTGCTTCATAGATTTTGATTTACCTCTAAGTTCATTAATCAGCAGCTTGCAAAGCATGTCCTGCTTAATGGGTTTTGTCAATACCGACTTAAATAAACCTGCGTATTTTTTATTGTTTTCATCGCCCACTGAGCTTAAAAGAATGATCGGTAGTTCCGGGTACAATTGTTTCATTTGCGTAGCCAGTTCGCAGCCGTCCATATCTGGCATTTGCATGTCGGACAGCACCAAGTCAAAGTGTGTGCCTTTTGCCATTATTTCCAAAGCCTCTGCACCGCTTTCGGCGAGGATGGGCACAATTTTCCAAAGTTCCAACTGGTTATTTAGAATCTGGCGGTTGGTATAATTATCGTCCACAACCAATATCTGTTTGCCTTCCATGCCCGTAACATGGTGTGTGACATAATTGCGCAACGATTGTGTACTTGGATAAGTAAGCATTGTAAAGATGAAGGATGTACCTGCATTATTTTTGCTTTCTACCCTGATATTTCCGCCCATCAGTTCAATCAATTTGCCGCAAATGACAAGTCCCAGACCAGTGCCGCCATACTTGCGGGTAGTCGAGGAATCCACCTGCGAAAATGGTTTAAACAACCTGTCAAGTTTGTCGGCAGGAATGCCAATGCCAGTATCTCTAACCTCAAAGCCAAGTTCCAGTTGTGCGTCTTTCTTTGTATTTAGCAGGTTGACACTTACAAATATTTCTCCACGCTGTGTAAACTTTAGCGCATTGCTGACAAGGTTGACCAGTACCTGCCTTAGCCGCAGGCTGTCGCCAATGATCTGCGAAGGCACATCGTGACCTATTTCATACACAAGGTCCAGTCCTATCTGGCCTGCCTTGGCAGCAAAAACATCCAGCACATCTTCAATGCAGATGCGCAGGTCAAACTCACGTTCCTCCAGTTCCATATTGCCCGATTCAATTTTAGAAAAATCGAGAATGTCGTTGATGACAGTCAGCAGCGCATCGCCACAAGTACTGATGGTTTTAGTATATTCCTGCTGTTCGGTAGTCATTTCTGTTTCTGCCAGCAGAGAAGCCATGCCGATTACGCCATTCATAGGTGTGCGTATCTCGTGGCTCATGGTCGCCAGGAAAACACTCTTGGCTTTGTTGGCCTTGTCGGCATCTTCTCTTGCTTTTTCCGCATTTTCACAAGCTGCTTTCAATGCTTTTTCGCTAAATATTCTTTCCTGGTGCAGTTGCGCTTCGCCCTGCATCTTCTCCATCTCAATAATTTGCTCCAGTTGCAGGCTGCTATATTTCTTTAACTGGTAAGCCCACAAACCGCAGGTAAAAAAGATGACAGCGGCCAGCAGAATGTGAATGATAACGGTCTGCAGTTCCAGAGCGGTTAATTGTGAAAAATAAACACCTTCCACACCTGCATTTTGCAGATAGCCAAGACCAATGTGATGAACCAATACAAAAATGACCAGGGGAATCTGTAGCTTATAGTTTTGATAGGTAATTAAAATAATGCTGGCGATAAAAGCAAAAAAGTGCATCTCAAACATGCCGTGCATTTGATAGATAAACTGCGCCATAAACACGCCGTAAACAACACTTAAAACATACTGGTAAAGATTAAATTTGCGAAAGGCGAACCTTGCAAAATAGTAAGCTGCCAGACAACCAAAGCCCGACCCGATTGCCAGCATCCATGTGCCATAAAAAGGAGCCAGCATGAGCCCTATGGCAAAAAAACTGATCAGGAAATAATTCATCAGCTTGTCGGATCTTTTTTTGATCTCTTCAAGGTATTTGGCAGTGTGCGATTGTTTATCTTCCTGAATATTTTCCATGATGTTGTATGTTTAATTCGTTCAATGATTTCTGTTTTATTTTTTACAGGTTGGCAGCGAACATCCGTAAGCGGTCAGCGCATATTTGTTAAACAAGGGCTGCCTGTTGTTTGCCAGCAATGAGTCAATTGCCATCTGTGCATAGTTGCTGTTAGGGTCTGTGCAATAGCGGCTTCGGTTATAATTTCCTTTGTAGTAAAGAGTATGACTTTCGCTGAGCAAAACGGCCTGCGGTGTAGAGTAAACGCCACATGCAACCGCCAGCGATGTATCGAACAAAACAGGCACGTTGAGGTTGAATTTTTTGCGGATTTCTTCTTCTGTGTAATTTCTTTCTTTTGCCATGACAATGACTGCAAAATTTATTTTGTCCTGATACTTTGTAGCAAGAGCGGCAAAATGCGGAACATTAAACTTTGAGCAAGGACAATCAGGATTAAAGAAATGCAGGAAAACAGGCTTTTTATCACCTGGTTTAAGAATGGCTCCCAGGTCTATGTAATCGCCTGTGCTGGGAGAATGATAATGTTTAGGAACAGGTGTCGGCAGACTATATTTCCATTCATTAAACCAAAAGACACCCCCCACCAGGCTGAAGATAAACAGCAAACCACACACAGACAATGATGTTCTTATTTTTTCCATCCTCATTTTTTGATTGATCAAAAGAAAGGTTCTTACTTCTCCTAAAGCTGTTTAAAATTGTCAATTTCGATACACTGTCTTTCTCCGTGTAACTCCTTACAATTCCTCTTGTTTCCTCTGTGGTTAAAACTTTTTTTACCACAGAGAATACAGGGAGAAATACAACACAGAATGCAGGGAGAACCATTTGTATTTTTAAAGAATTTTGGTAATGACTTTTATTGCCACTGCTTGGCTTTCTTAAACACTTGCTTTGTGATAACGGTGGGATTTACGTTTTAGTATAAGGAAGGAGAGGAGGAGCTATGAACTATGCAGTGTGAAGTGTGAGGTGTAAAGTATGTAATTGGGATTTTGGGTACAATATTTTTTATAATTTTATCAGCATTCACCATACGGCAATACCTTGTCTTTACAAGCTAAGGAAAACATCGAACCAAATACAAACAAACCAAACAACAACTAAGTAATGTCTGACAAATTCAACAACAAATACCGAATATCTTCTGCCCGTTTACAAACATGGGATTATAGTAGCAAAGGGTCTTATTTTATCACCATCTGCACCAAAAACAGGGAACATTTTTTTGGTGAAATCATTGATAGTAAAATGCAATTGAATGAAACAGGGAAATTAGCGGAAAATTATTGGAAGGAAATTCCGGTGCATTTTTCATTTATAGAATTAGGCAATTTTGTAGTGATGCCAAATCATGTTCATGGTATATTGATAATTCATAAAAATGCAACTGAAAATGATGGAAATATCCATGCTTTGGTTGTAGAGACGCGATTAATCGCGTCTCTACAACCAAAGCAACCAGGCGGTTTTTGCCGGAAATAAAAATCCAATGTTTCATGATAACATTTCCAGGGTCGTAAGATGGTATAAAGGACGTTGTTCATTTGAAACACGCAAAACCATTTCTTATTTTGCCTGGCAATCCCGTTTTCATGACTATATTATTCGGGATTCACCATCATTTGAAACCATACAAAATTATATTGCCAACAATGCCATGAATTGGAAACAGGATAAATTTTTTGCCACGTAAAAATCCCCTATTCAATGCAAACTAATCACCCGCACAATTTTCCACTCATTGTTTTTGTGCTGCCAGATGATGGTGAATCTTCCTGTCCGGGCAGGGTGTTCCGGGGTTTCCGGTTCCTGGTTGTTATGAAATTTGTGTAGCCCCATCTCTACCGCCCCATATCCTTTAATGGGGTACACTTCAATGCTGCCTTTCACCAGTTCACGGGTTACTTTGCCGCACACATATTTTTTGGTGGATTCCACAATGTCTTTTTTCACGTTCATGACACCGCCCTTGTCGTGATAAAATTCTATGGAATCGGAATAAAACGCCGCATACTCATCCAGGTGAAGATTACAGGAGTTGTAGGCTGCAAAAAAGACACTGTCAAGGTGGGCGATGGTATCATGAAGCTGCTGATCATCGGGTTGATAGGTGTATAGCGGAGAATCGCTTTTAACACTCGAACAAGCCGCAACAATAAAACTTGCAGCAAGAATCAGAAAAACAAATTGAATAAGCCGCATGGTAAGTGTTAAGTGTAAAGTGTTAGGTGTGAAGTGTTAGGTGTAAAACATTGTAGAGAATGCCCATTGCCCTGTCTAAGAGTTGACGGTTTGTTAATAACTCATAATTCCTAATTCCTAATTCCTAATTCCTAATTCCTAATTTTTAATTCCTCACCGCCACCGCTATCCTTGAGTCTGCGGTTCCATAGTACAAAAACCATTTGTTGCGGAAATGAATCAATCCTTCCACAAAGCAGACTTCATTCACCTCACCAGTTTTTTCGTATGATTTGTCGGGGTGTATGAAATTGGAATCCGTTCTTGCAATCAACTTGTAAGGGATGTTTTTGTCGAACAAAGCCTGACCTGCGCTGTAAGTAAATTTGGGCAGCGAAGCATCGTTGAAATTGGGTGCATTGCTGCCGTTGTAAATGACCAATATCCCATCGTCTTTCAGCAAGGCGAATGGACCGGCCTCTACCAGCCGGCTGTCAAAATAGCCCGACCGCGGATGAAGGACGGAGATCATTTTTTTGGTCTCCATATTTTCCGGAATGTCCCAGTGGACAAGGTCTTCAGAGGTGGCCATATACAAATCGGCATCGCCAAAATACATCAGGTATTTGCCGTTCACTTTTGTTGCAATCATTTTATCGCCCACTTGTTTGGCTACAATCGCTCCCGATTTTGACCAGAGGTTTTTATATTTTTCTGCACTCAGCACACGCCCATGTTTTGTCCAGTGAACAAGATCTTTGGAAGTAGCAAGGCACAGCCTGGCAATGGTGCCATCGTAAGAAGTGTAAGTGAGAATGTAAGTCCTGTCTTCACTCTCCACAATGCGTGGATCTTCCACACCGCCTTTCCATTCATATTTCTTTAAAGAGTCCTCATCGGGATATAAGACAGGTGCAGGTTGCTTCACAAAATGAAAACCATTGTCGCTCACAGCCAGCCCCAGCCGCGATGTCATGTCTTTGTCCTGCGCACGGTAGATCAGGTACACCTTTCCATCCCTCACAACAGCGCATGGGTTCAGCACATTCTTGCCTTCCCACATCACACTGCTTTTGCGGACAGGACAATTAAATACCTGGTTGCTTGGCAGCAAAATCGGGTTGATGCTATCCGCCTTTACAAAGTTGAGCATTGCCCAACCCGTCTTTTCAGCAATAGCAATATTTTTATTGTCAGGGCCTTGTTTGCAGTGGACAAATAGCAATGAAAAAAGAGCAATCGCAGTAAGTCTCATGGTTAATTAGGAATTAGGAATTAAAAATTAGGAATGGTTTTGTGAATTAGAAGTTAGCCAAAAAAGAAGGGTGTTTTATGAAAGGATAAAGATAAATTGAAAAGAACCGCAGGGGCAAAATTTCTTTAAAAATTTACCCCTGCGGTTCTTTAAAACTCTTATTATTATTCCTAATTCCTAATTTTTAATTCCTAATTAATCAAGCTGCCACTTCCATCTCTCCCAGCACCCTTTCCAACGTTGCTTTAAAATGCTTTGCAGTACCCGCCTTCAGGGTCAGTGTTTCACGCACAGTTTTATAGCCCGGTTTAGAAAAAATAAATGTGTAGGTACCCGCAGAAAGTTGCAAAAATTCATACCTGCCACGCTTATCCGTTACTGTAGAATATTCACCGTTTTCACTGGTAATCGTCACACCCTCCAATCCCTTCTTAGGCAGGTAATACATAAAACCCTTCAGGCTCGCCGGGCTTTTGCTCTTTACAATTTTGTATAATGCGGAGAAAGTAAATTTACTCTTCAACCCCTTTTCATCGGCGCCGGAAAATATCAATTGCCCGTCCGCAAACATCTCCGTCAATACAGTGTAAATGGCATTGTCAGCATTGTTTTTATCCTTAGTTATAATCGGTTTTTCCACGCCGCTGTTCACAAATAGGGCGTATGCAATCGCACAGTCATCATTCGCTTTCAGGAACGGGTCAGTAAAACCCACCGGCATATTATTATTGATCTCCAGGTCTTTTTTGTTATCGTTTATAAAACCCGATGACATAGACAGCAGGTGATGCAGCGATTCCCAGTTATCTTCCGATGCACCGCCATAGTAGTCAGAACCCGCCGCCTTATTCTTAACCGCAAAGTTAGGCCCCTTAAAAGCTGTTTTAATATAACCCTGCAGATCTCTAAAATTCTTTCTCACAATCTTTGTTTTTTCAACAAGGTCGTTTCTCGCTATCGTAATCATTTCATTACGCTTCGTCACGGCTGCAATCTCTTTTGCAGTCGCAATTTTGTCCTGCGCCTCCTTTATCAGGGCGGGCGTATAGATTGCTTTATACGCACTAAACCTTGTCAAAAGTTGGAGGCAAAATCCCCAACCCATTTCCGCAATAATGTACAACAACAACTGCGGGCAGTTAAATACTTTTTTTTGATTTCCCATTTCTCTAAATTTTTAAGTTGGTTGATTCAAACAGCCAACATAGCTGTCTATATTCCAAGAACGAGATTAAATTCCCAATATTGCGTTGTTGTTGTTTTTGGGGAAAAATATTTTTGTCTGTGCCCTTTTGATTTTGGTTTTTTGATTGTGTTTGCACATCTGGTGTGTTATTTTCTTTTTTTTGAAATGAGAAAGTAATTCCCGCCGCAGCGGGAAAGACGCCGAAAATTTAAGCAGTCAATAAAAGTGTATTTCGCCGTGGATGTGACAAGCTATTGGCTACATTTCTTCCATAATTTGGCAATTGTAATACTGTAGCTTTGGCTTTGGTTTTTTAATCTGTTTTTGTTGGATACCATACTTTCTATTGGACTTAGAATTGCTTTTAAAAGAAATTCAAATAATCTTGCAAAACACTTTAACTAGCGAAGAATGAACCCGTTTTAAACACACTGTTTATAAACCGAAAAAAAATTATAAAAAAATAACCCACGCCTCTTAAAGAATTAAAAAAAAATTCTTTACATTAGCACCTCAATCCTCAACTTTTATGAAACAGCTTATACTACTGCTGCTTGTTATTTCTTTTCTCCTATCCGCCACAACCCACGCCCAACGGGAGTATTGGGGGGTAACCACCACTGGCGGCAATACCTTTCACTTTGATACAATTAATGGTATCAAGGAAGGCATGGGTAACATATTTAAGACAGACAAACACGGACACAATGTACAGTCTATACACAGTTTTGACTCGGCTACAGGTTTTGACCGGCAATACACACTTACACAGGCTAAAAATGGTAAGCTCTATGGTATACTTTCACAAATCGGAACGTTTAATGACACAACTATTGGAGTGATTTACGAATTAGATGTCGTCAATAATGTTTATAAAATAGTTCATCAATTCACAATTCCATTAAGTGGGTACTATGCAAATCCAGGGAGGCTGCTTTCAGCAAGTAATGGAAAATTGTATGGTATTTGTATTACGGGAAATAATGTAAATACTTATACTACGCTTTTTTCTTTTGACCCCAATACCTACGTTTTTACCAATTTGTATAAATTTGTTGATGTTGGCAGTTTTACCCAGGAAATGATGCAGGCATCAAATGGCAAAGTTTATATTACCTTTCAAATTGGACCGTCAGTAGGATATTCTGGCATAATATACGAATATAATATTCAAACTAATACCACAACACAACTTTATAAGTTTGCAGACATACGTGGTTCCATGCCTTATGGTGCTCCGGTCGAATGGACCCCAGGTGTATTTTATGGCTGTTTTACAAATGGTTCGGGTACCATTCCAGGTCTCAATAAGGGAGGGATTTATGAATTTAATGTCAATACGAATACCTACACAATGAAGGCGCGGATGGATACAATAAACGGTAACAATCCCTATTGTGATTTGGTAAGGGTGGGTAATAAACTATACGGAACAACCTTAAACGGAGGAAGTGCGTTTGATTTCGGAATTTTATTTGAATACGATCCCGCAACCAGTGTCCTTAAAAATGTCCACGCCTACGATGCACAAACTTATTATCCGGATCCTTATTTACAAAACAATTCTTATTTTGATCAATATGGGCAAAGCGTCAGCCTAATGGCACAGGATAGTTTGTTGTTTGGCTTAACCTCAAGAACAATTTTCTCCTTTAATCCCTATACCCAACAATTCACCACACTTGAACCAATGACAGCCTGGAAAGGCAGAGATGCCGTGGGGTCTTTAATTATGACCTGCACCAAACCCTATTACAAAACTCCCACTCAAGACACAGTTAATGTACCAATAGGATTTCCATTTACTTACAACATCCACAGCCCCAACAGCACGGGTTTTCAATGGATAAAAGCCGGAACAAACATTACTGATGTGGATAGCATTTTGAACTTTAACCCATTCAATTACAGTGATACCGGCAGCTATTCCTGCCGTCTTAGCAATGAGTGTGGCGATACCATTACTATAGCCATTTATCTGATTGCACGTATTTTACCAGTTAATCTTCTATCGTTTAAAGCAACCCTACAAAACCAACAAACCCTGCTAAAATGGACAACTGCACAAGAGGCTAACAACCGTCATTTCATTGTAGAACGAAGCCGTACAGGCAACAACTTTATTCCTATCGGAAAAGTAAACGGACACGGTACCACCACTCAACCCAACAACTATCAATACACAGATGAGAATACACCCGAAGGGATAAGCTATTACCGCTTACAACAGGTGGATTACGATGGAAAAAGCAGTTATAGCAGTGTGGAAATGGTGAATAAAACCAGCAAAGAAAGTTTCACTATCACCCCTAATCCTGCTAATAGTAAAGTGCAAATCACGTTTACAAAAAATGAACCTACAGCAAAATTGGAATGGATCAATGCAAACGGACAAATAGTGCAAACCAAAGAATATAAGAACATCCGGCAGCAAAATATAACTATCAATCGGTTGCCTTCCGGGGTGTATACCCTTCGCATAACCACTAAAAATGGTGTTGAAAACAGGCAATTGGTTGTGGAGAGATAATTCAATAATACCATTAATTACAAAAATAGAAAAGGATGAAATTAGGAGAATTACTTTGCAGGATAACCTATTCTGACAGATCGAAAAAGGGGAGGCCAAAAAAGGATGGACCTCCCCGGTAACAAAATCCGTGTAGCTGTACGTGTGTTATGATTCAGATAACCCACTACGCCATTGGCGCACAACATTCATCAGAAATTGTTATTTCAACTTTACAAAATTACAAATAATGAGAAAACTCTCAAAGTCAATACTGTTAACGTTTTTGTTGGCAACCACAGTATGTGTTGCACAAAAGGTAGCAGCACAGCCCACCTTTACCGCTCCCACCCTTTGCATACCGGCCAATCCAGCCAGTGCAGCCACTGTTTACACCATTGCCGTGCCTGCAGGCACAACAGTTCTTTCGGTCGCTGCCTTGGGCGATATAGAAATTGTGGCTCCTTTCGCTACATTTCCATTTACAGGTGCAGGCAACTTGCTCATCTCTGTAAAAAGTAAAAACAATGGTAGAGATACATTAAATGATTGCGTGGGTTACCTCTTAGGCAGAGTACCCAATGCAAAGAACTTCGGTTTCGGCAAGGGTAGGTTACAAGTTAATTATAGTGTGCCCCCCTGCAACAATTCTGTAATTTGGGACATGTACAAAATATTTGGAGAAACCCCGCCGATTGTCGGCCCACCATGTATAGCTATTGGCGATACGGTTACTTACTCTGTATGCTCTATAATGAGTGTGAACCAGGGAAGCAACATAGGCCAGGATGCTTACACATGGAATCAAAGGAAAGGTTTTCTCCCTATCGCAGGATTAACCCCGGTCTATACTTCTGGCGACAATTCTTCGGTAACTTATATTGTTTCTGCGGGTTACAATGGAGGTACCCTGACCTGCCAATTTGGTCAATGCAATGCGGGTCTCAGTTCATTGGTACTTGGAGTAAAAACAAAACAATCAACTGTTACCATTAACTCCGCACCAGTAAATCCTAACAGCAGCACCTGTATAAGCACTGCAACTACACCTGTCAGCCTGGTAGCAACACAGCCTGCAGGTAGTACATACACTTATGTTTGGAGTACCAATAACAGTAGCTGGACATTTGGCACAGGCACAGCCACAGCAACAAGTGCAAGTGGCATAACGGTATCTCTCAATGCCAACGAAAGTGGCGGTGCGGTTTACTTAAAAACGCTTGGTGGTTGCAATGTTCGTGTAGACACATTTTACATCAACCGTACTTTGGCTTCGCCATTAATTATAAGAAGGTTAGATACGATCAGTTGCGTACCTATTGGTACCAATCCTATTACCTTTCAGGTTACCAATGCTGCCGGTACTGCCAATACGGGGGATCTTACTTACACCTGGACACTTCCTTCCGGATGGTCTTACAATACAGGCACATCGCAAACAGCTTCCACCATTTACACTACTTCAGGTGCTACGGGTGGTACAGTAACGGTAAAAGTAACCGGTTGTGCAACAGGTGTTCTGTCCACTACAGTCAATGTGAAGCCAGCCATACCAACAGGTTGGGTAGGCAGCACTTGTTATACACAAGGCAGCACTACAGGTCAAAACTACCAGGTCACCAACCTGCCGCCACTCACTTATGCCTGGAGCAACACAGGCACCGGATGGACTGGTAGCAGCACCACTAATAGCATTACTTACACACCTATTGCAACTGCCGTTCCCGGCACAGTAGGTGTGCGTGCCTACAATGGTGCCTGCTACAGCGATGCATTGCTAAAGGTCATCACCTATGCACCATTAGCACCTACCAGCATTACTGTTAGCAATAGTATATATGTGGGTGCTGCGTGTACCGTTACCCTCACAGCAGTGGGTGGCACAGGTACCACCTATACCTGGACTGTACCGGCATCTTTCGGTACTATCAGTGGTCCTGCAACGGGCAGTTCAATTATTGTAAATACAGTAGGTAGCGTAATTGGCAGCCCATTCACCATTTCAGTAATTGCCAACAATGCATGTGGCTCCAGCGCATCCTACCCACAAGCTATTCCTGTTATAGCACCTACCATTCAATATACACAGGGTGGTACTTATGATATATTAAGTGTCCAAAATACTTTTGGTGTAACCTATTGCTGGAGGCTTAACAATGCCGGGGCATGTGTGCAGGGCAGTGTAGCATCCATTATTTTACAAACTGGCACACAAGGCACATATAGCTACACCGTAGATATCATTTATCCATGCGGATTGCACACTTTCATTACCCAATCTACCCGCTGGAACAGTCGGACAGCAGGCGGTGGCAAGGGTGTAAGTAACGCAAATGAAGTGCTTACACTAAACGATGCTACTGTAAATCCTAACCCTGCTAATGGCAACTTCGCTTTGGTTTTACCAAACGAACTTGTCAATGCAAGCGTAAGCGTTTACAACAGCAAAGGCGCATTGGTGCAAAAGAAAACCTGCAAAGGTGGCACCAACAGCTTTAGCACTGCCAACTGGGCCAATGGTGAGTATATACTCAAAATAACCAACAGCAAAGGCGAAATAGTGAGTAAGAAAGTTGTTGTCAGCAAATAGGATTTTGATGTCTGATGTCTGATTTTTTGATGTCGGATTTTACTGATTTGTTTATTATTAAAGATCCGTCTCATGTTATTGAGGCGGGTCTTTTTGTTTTTATTATCTTCATTTTGTCCGCGTGGGGGTGTGTCACGAATGAAAGAGTAAAACTACTTCTTTCAATGCTGAATAAGAGATGATAGTAGGTCTATCAGTATCGGTGTGCAGTCGCTGGTACTAAACCGCCTGAAGGTGCTGTGTTCAAAAGACATGGTGCTGAACGTTCAGGTTAAAAGGTATCGTAAAGGTATCAGGTAAGTGTAATGGAGCTGAACGTAAGTGAATTGCTGATGACGTGTCGAAAGGACTACTTAGTTGACAAAACTATTGGCATCCCCGCGCTGATAGGATAACTGTAGCAGGAGGCTGTTTACGGGCTACAGGTCAACCGGCATTAAGGCAACAGGAACTTTATACAGGCTTTTATTCGGAACGTGAGAGGCTTCCTTAACGATGTGCTATTA
>JAYTGA010000337.1:0-15762 GCA_043733905.1 Segetibacter sp. | reverse complement strand
AGGTAAAATTAAACTGAATTTTTTGTGTAAGTCTTCATCGCTAAACATAATCAACTCTTTGAAACAAATGTACTACTTATTTTTTAACAATTACTTAGTTTTTAGTGTTGGTACATTTTTGATAGCTGTATATGCAGCAAGGCAGTTCTTTGCAGTCAATCAACATCAGTCAACTGGCAGCGGGTCATTACTTCCTCAAAGGTTTGTCTGCCGACAAAGAGCCTGTGGTAATGGGGTTTGAGAAACAATAGTTTTATCTTTTTCAATCCCTTTTTGCAGGAAGAAAAAGGGCAAAAGCCATGGCAAGAGATTGAACAAATATTCTCTAGAGACTGTTTTAAAAGGGCAGCTTCTCTTATTTTCACATTGTGTGAAAAATGGTATGAAGCATAGCAAGTCTTTTGTTGTCTTAGTTGTATGACTTCTGCAAAGTTTAAAACCTACTAAGGCTATACAACAAAAAAGAGGTTGCCTCAACTTATGAGACAGCCTCTTTTTCACATCGAATTGTCAAAACCTATAAAACCACACTAATTCTTTTCCTCCTCTTGTGACGCTTCGTAATTCACATTATTTTCGGCTATCTGAGTCAGCAACAAATCTGTTTGCTTCTCTTCTTCCAAAGTCTGCCTGAGCAAGGCTGCTACCTCTGACAATCCGAGATTATCAGCAAGGGTAGCCAAACCTCCATAAGTCGAGATTTCATAGTGCTCTACTTTTTGAGCAGCCAATATTAGACCTACATCCCTTGTGGCTGTGCCTGTCTCCGTGTCGGTAATAATTCCTTCGCCTTCTTTAACAATGCCTTCGATAGCATCGCATGTTTTGGCTTTTGCTTTTTCGCCCAAAAGTTCGAATACCTGTGTCAGCCTTTCAACGTGCTTTTGAGATTGTTGTGTATGCTCTTCAAATGCTTGCTGAAGTTCCTTTGTTGTTGCAGCCTTCCTCATCTTAGGAAGTGTTTTCACAATTTTCTTTTCTGCATAATAAATGTCCTTCAGTTCTTCGATAAAAAATTCCCTGAGCATGGAATCTTCTTTTGCGGCTCCCATCTTTTGCGGAGCTTTTTTTTGTGTGGTAGCTTTTGCCATAAAAATATTTTTTTTAAGACGGTAAAAAAAATATGCCAACACCAAATCCGGGAACAATGGGCAAACAATACAACCTATAAAATTCATTTTAAAACGAACAACCGGGAGTATTATAATTGTCGAAGCCGACATATTTTGCCGGCTTCTTCAAATAACTTTCTAATCGTTAAATGATTGGCAAGACTTTAAAAAAATCGTACCAATCCCTGTATAAGAACTCGTCAGGATAAAAGTTTGGTTGTATTTTAACTACATCTTAAAACCTTATTGCCCTCACCATTACACAAAATGACTTCTCAATTTAGCCTGGATGAAATCAGCTTCAAAAATTCATTTCGTGTACGATATTCTTCAAACTCGCCGGAGAAAGCAGAAGTGGTTGTCAGGGAGTTTTGTTTGGACACACCCCGCATCATCATGCACAAATGCGAAGCTTCTATGACTACGGCAACCCCCAAAGGATTGAGCGTTTCTTTGATCGCATCCAGTATTTGGGTTGTCAGTCTTTCCTGCACCTGTAGCCGTCTTGAAAACACATCAACAACCCGTGCTAATTTGCTTAACCCCGTGATCCATCCGTTGGGAATGTAGGCCACATGGGCTTTACCAAAAAACGGGAGCATGTGGTGTTCGCACATGCTGTACAACTCAATGTCTTTCACAATAATCATCTCGCTCATGTCCTCATGAAACTTGGCAGAGTCCAGTATTGCTTTGGCATCTTGCGTATATCCCTGCGTAATGAACTGCATGGCTTTTGCCATTCTTTCAGGAGTCTTAGTCAAACCTTCGCGTTCGGGATCTTCGCCCAAAAGGCTGATTGCCTGTCTGTAATTTTTAATCAATCCTTCAGTCACTTCAGCGTCATATGATTCTACTTTATTGTAAGCCATTCTTATACTTTTGTTTTTATTTTTTTTAAGTCGCCGGGTATTCTACAAAATTTCTTTCCGTTTCATAAAGCTTAACCTGTAAGTCTAAATAAGGTTCAATTTTCGCCCTTAAAATATTATAAATGACCACAGCAATATTTTCGGCGGTGGGGTTCAATTCTTTAAACTCCACCGTGTCAAGGTTTAAATTTTTATGGTCAAAACGGTTTAAAATATGTTCAAGAATGATGTCACTCAAAACCTTCAGATCAATGACATAACCAGTTTCAGGGTCAGGCACGCCCACTACTTTCACAATCAACTCATAGTTGTGTCCGTGATAGTTTGGGTTGCTGCATTTGCCAAATACCTGGCTGTTGCGGCTGTCGTCCCACTTTGGGTTGCATAGCCTGTGGGCTGCGTTGAAATGTTCCTTCCGGTAAACCGCTACTTTATTATTCATTGTAAAATTTCGTTGAAAAAAATAAACATTTAGACTGCTTCAAACCAACAACCCGGAAGAGTATTGCGAGGTTAAACCTTAAACTTTAAACCCTAAACTTTCTTAAACCCTCAACCCTCAACTCTCAACCACCACTATTCCCCAAAATATTCCACATAAATGCGGGGAGTTTCATAGAGTTTTATGCAATGCAGTTTCACTTCGGCGGGCAGGTGGGGTTGCAGTTGCTTCCATATTTCCATAGCTAGTGTTTCTGTACTGCACATTTTTCCTTGCAGAAATGGTACATCCATGTTTAGGTTTTTGTGGTCAAGTTTTTCAATTACATGTTCCTGAATCAGTTTGCTCAGTTTTTTAACATCAAACAAAAAACCTGTCTCAGAGTTCACTTCGCCTTTAATGGTTACATAAAGCTCAAAGTTGTGACCATGCCAGTTTTCGTTGGCGCACACACCAAAAATTTCTTCATTTTTTTCAGCACTCCACGCCGGGTTGTAAAGTTTATGAGCAGCATTAAAATGTTCTAATCGGGTGAGATATATCATTTAGAACCTAAGTTTTTGCAAAGGTAGCATTTTGATACCGACCTTTGATGCCATGAAAGTGGTCATCATCTCTGCTACGGAAAAGGAAATTGAATTGCTGCGCCAATCGCTCAATCCTTTGCATTTCAACAAAGAACTACCCTTTCATGTTGAGCTTTGCATCAGTGGTGTAGGGCTTTTGGCTTCCTGCTTTTCCATTTCACAGCTTTTGTTTCAAGACAAACCCGGTTTAATTATTCAAGCTGGCATTGCAGGAGCATTTTCCCAAAACATAAAGTTGGGAACTGTGGTGGCCGTGAAAGAGGAATATCTTGGCGATACCGGTGTTGAAGAAAACGGCTTGTTCAAAGACCTGTTCGATTTGCAATTGGCTTCGCAAAATGAACCACCGTTTGCTAACAAATCTTTAAGCAATACAGGCATTGCTAAATGGAACATAACTGCCCTGCCAACTGTTACATCGGTGACGGTAAATGAGATAACAACAAGACAACAAAGAATAGAACAACTATCAGAAAAATACGGTGCTGAAATAGAAAGTATGGAAGGATCATCCTTGCACTATTGCTGTATCAAAGTAAACGTACCTTTTATTCAAATAAGGGCTATCAGTAACCATATTGCAGAACGAGATAAAAGCAAATGGGCTTTTGGCGAAGCCTTTCAAAATTTGTCTAAAGCCGTGGTTGAATATATTGACCAATTATACCTTTTACAGGAAATTTTATAGCGCATGGAAATCACACTTGGTTTTAGTCCCTGCCCAAACGATACCTTCATTTTCGATGCTTTGGTCAATGGAAAAATTGACACAGGTGATATGACTTTCAAGCCTGTGCTGGAAGACGTGCAAACCCTGAACAGGTGGGCATTAGAAGAAAAACTGGACGTAACCAAAATAAGCTATGGTGTACTGCCTTTAGTCATGAAAAACTATGATCTGCTCAATAGTGGCGGAGCCTTAGGAAAAGGTGTTGGCCCACTCCTCATAGCTCGTCAGCCTGTTGAAAATATACACGAATCCATCCACGATATTTTGGTTGCCATACCCGGCGAAAACACCACAGCTCACCTCTTGTTTTCTTTCGCTTTTCCTTCGGCAAATAAGAAGCAGTTTTTGGTATTTAATGAAATAGAAGATGCAGTCATTTCCGGCAAAGCCGGGGCAGGTGTCATCATCCACGAGAACCGCTTTACTTACCAGGATAAGGGTTTGGTAAAACTAATAGACCTGGGTGAATATTGGGAACAAAAAACAGGTTCTCCCATTCCACTTGGGGGCATTGTTGCCAGGAAAAAGATTCCCCAAAAACTCCAAAAGCAAATTAATATTTTAATCAGGAAAAGCCTTGAATATTCTTTTGAAAATTACCCAACGATTTCAAACTATGTCAGCAGTCATTCGCAGGAAATGAGTGAAGAAGTGATGCGAAAACACATTGAATTGTATGTCAACAATTTTTCGCTGGAATTGGGAGTAGAAGGCCATGCAGCGGTTGAAACTTTTTTAGAGATTTACAGGAAAATGAATAAGGTGAACTAACCGGAATTTTTTGACTGCAAAAAAGAATTTTTAAAACAAAAAAGCCGCCCCGATTACATATCGGGACGCCTTTTTTTATACTCGAAAAAGAAGTGGCTATTGTTTTACAAACCTTGCAGCGGGGCTGTTGCAGCCATCTGCACAAACAACTTTGATGCTGTAAGAACCTTTTGCAAGTGCTTTCACATTCAGATGCATTTGGTTTTCACCGGCGACTAATTGCGCTGCATTTTGCATGATTATTTTACCTGCAAGATCACTCACCACAACGGTTACTTTGTTGTTAGATGAGGAAGCAATCATTAAGTTAAGGTTATCAACAACAGGGTTTGGATAAATTTTTAATTTATTAAAAGATAAATTCTGGAGTATGTTAGAATGAATATTACTATTTTTCTCTTGTTCTATTTCACATGGAAATCCTCCCGACTCTTTGTAAAAAGGGCTGACAGTATTACAAATTAAATCATTGCAGGCATCTCCATAATTTACAAAAACTTCTATAGGATTGCAACTTCTTGGAGGAGTAGTAGTTGTGAATTCAGTAATCAAATTAACCGTAGTGGTGGTTAAATTAATACCTGATCTGTATACTTCTTCGTCTCCCCATTTTATAATCCAGTTTATTAGTCTGCCTTGACTGCACGAGGAGGAGGATGAAAATGATAAATTGAATTTTAAAACATTGTAATGTAAATAATCATTGTTTGCAATTGGATCAAATTTAATTGTTGACCCTGGTTTATTACCGAACCAAGAAATATCACTTATTGTATTAGGAATGGTCGCATTAGGTGCTGCGGCCAAAAGACTTGCGCCAGCATCTAAACGTCCACTCCCCAACAAACCTGTCCAAAGATAATTGTCATATACCCCATATATATTTGCTGCATTATTTTTCAAATAGTTTTTAATTTGGAGAGGTGTGAAATCAGGATTTAAGCTATAAAGCAATGCAGCAGCAGCAGAAACTTGCGGTGCAGCTACAGAAGTTCCTCCATCACAATTATATCCATTCAAATCACCGGCAACTCTAACCCAATAACCTGGCGCACATATATCAACTTTGCTATTATGTTGATGAGTGCTTTTGTAACCTAATGTGTCGGCTGGGTTAAAAAATTGACGATGGCAATCTCTCCAATTACCCAAATGAATATCATCAACATTCCATTGTGAACCAACAGATGTTACTGATATAACATCGTTGTATGAAGCCGGATAGATATAATAACTTGGATTCTGACAATTTGGAATATTTGTGCCGAATACCGGAAGCACTCCTCCTGGAGTACTATAACCATTTCCTGCCGCGGCTACAAGAGCTACTTTATACAAATTTGCAATAGAAATTAAATCTTCCCAATCTTGAGGTGGTAATAATAAACTTGAAGAGGGGGAACAACTTTCACCCCAACTCATATTTACAACTTTGCATTGGTTGTAAATAGCTTTTAATACGCCATCAACATCGTCATTATAATATTGCAATACGACATTATATCCTAATGAGGAAATGCCTAAATTATTATTAGTTTCTCCTCCAACCAAACTGGCAACTTCTGTTCCGTGATGAAACCCAGTAGTTCCAAATGGAGTTATACTATTTGAGGTTATCTCAACTTTATTGTCAACATCAACATGGCTTCTAAAACCTGCATCGGTTATACCAACTTTAATACAACTTTGCCCACGTGTTACATCCCATGCCTGTTCAGCACGAATTAAATTTAAATGGTGGTACGCCTCTGGCCACTCTCCTATTGGGATACTAAACAAATTATTATAATCATTTGGCACACCTAATAAGACTGGGTCATTTGCCACATAAGAGTTTGATATATCACTTGAATTAATAGCTGTTAGTTCATTTCTTAAATTTATCAATGAATCTCTATTTTCGGAGCTTAGCCTCACTCTAAATACTAATTTTAAATGTTGTGCTTGCAAAATTGTATCGGGAAATGAATATGCAGTTGGATATTCTTTTGCAAACTCATTCATTGAATGCCTCGAGAATAATTCTGTTAGGCGGGGATCAATAAAAATTATCTGTGGATGACCATTACTACTTCCAATTTGAGGAATTTTTGATTGGCTACTAAAAAATAGTTTTAGATAATTACCTGCAAATGATTGTTGACTCGAAATACATAAGATAAGTAAAATGTAAAGAATGATTCGTTTCATAAAAATAGTTTTTGATATTAATAAAGTTTAAAGATAATGAAAAGACATCTTAATGAGTTAAAAAAAATAAGTTTGCTACTTTATAGTTTTGTATCTTAGCAAAAACTCAAAAAATTATGAAAAAAATTTACACAATTGTCTTCTTGCTTTTTTTAGCTCCCAAATCCTTTTCTCAATTTAATTACACTGCAGCAAACGCCGCAATTGTTAGCGGCGGATCCTACACCGATCTTGGGACAAATGGTACTGTCATTGTTAACAGTGCCCTTGGGGTTCCGATTACCACGGATGATGATGTTTCTGGGCCACAGCCAATCGGCTTTACATTTTCCTTTAACAGCAAAAGTTTTACACAGTTTACACTAAACACTAACGGCTTCATAAAACTGGGGGCTGATACTTCTTCAGCAACTAATATTGACCCAATTAATTCAACTGATACTAACTTGATTTATCCGTATGCCCGTGATCTGGATGGCACCACAACTACAGAATATCGCTATTACACATCGGGTGTACCTGGTTCTCAGGTTTGCACTATTCAATACAAAAATGTAAAAGACTATAGTGCTACAACAGGTCAATATTCTAAAGCTAATTTTCAAATTAAGCTATATGAAGGAACCAATGTAATAGAATATGTTTTTGGCACATACACTGCTTCCACAGCAGCGGCAGCATTTATTACGACTGACTTAGGAGTCAAAGGCAATACTGCTGCTGCATCTGTGAATGCTACTAAAGCATCTTCAAATGCTTGGACTGCTGCAACTTTTTTAGATGGGGCATATACTGGTAATACTTTCAATAATAAAAATAGTTTTTTGCCAACTCCTGGTGTTACTTTTAGGTTTACTCCTGTTACCTTAGCAAATGTTGATGCAGAAGTAACTGTTTTAAATACCTACGGTAAACTACCAATCGGATATGGTTCACCACATTTTATATCGGCATTAATATCAAATAAAGGATTGACTGCTTTGCCTTCAATTGTTGTTGATCTTACAATTACAGGTGCAAATCCTTTCGCTAACACCCGGACAATTAGTCTTCCTGTCGGGGGATCAACTGTTGTTACATTTGATGCATATTCTCCAACAATTGTAGGAGGAAGTGATATCACTGTGACAATTTCACCAGATGATGTGAATACAAATAATTCCAAAACTATTTATCAAACAGTTACCAACAACACATTTAGCTATGCTGACACTTCCAGCGTCAAAGGGGCAATAGGCTATAATACAGGTTCAGGCCTTTTGCTTACAAGATATATAAGAAATAATATTAACGGCGGAGTAGCAAACGTTAGTGCAGTGAATGTGTTTTTATCTAGTGCTACTACAAATATTGGAAATACTGTATATGCAGTTGTGCTAAATACATCGGGAGTTATTCTTGCAAAATCAGATAGCATTATCATGGCTACGGCAGATCTTAATCAATATAAGACCTTCATTATACCTTCTGCACCGGTTTTTGCCGATACGATTTATGTTGGTCTTGCTCAGAAAGCAAATGCAACAACAGGTTATTTTCCCGTAGGTTATCAAACTGAAAGCCCAATAAAAACAAATGCTTATTTTACAGCGGCAATTACAGGTGGCGTACCTGCTTCAAATAGCAGCATAGGTCGTTTTATGATAGAGGCTATCATATCAGGCTCTTTCCCGCTGAATTTTTTAAGCTTCGAGGGAACCCTGAAGAAAAATATATCTAATCTCAATTGGAAAACTGCTCAAGAAATCAACACTAAAAACTTTGAGATAGAAAGATCTTTGAATGGTAATGATTTTGAAAAAATAGGTACAGTATCGGCTAAACCGTATTCAACATCTATAAACGAATATACCTTTAGCGATGCAAGTGTAGCTACACTAAAAGTTAGGAGTGTTTATTACAGGTTAAAACAAGTTGATAACGACGGAAAATTTCAATTCTCAAAAACAATTAGAATAAGGTTAAATGGTGAAAATAAATTAGTCAACATTTACCCGAACCCTGTTAAATCAACCCTGAACTTTACTTTGTCTCCATCAGGCGATGAAAAGGTCAGTTTCACCATATCTGATCTTTCAGGCAAAGTAATCTTACAGCAATCCAAAGCAATTATTTCTGGAGACAACGCCAGCTATTCATTGAACGTAAGTAACCTTTCTGCGGGCATTTACACCCTTAAAGTGACTGGTGCAAGCAATGCAGAACCGATAGTAACTAAATTCATTAAAAAATAAACAAACGGTTATTCAATCATTTAAGAGACAAATTTCAAATTGAAATTTGTCTCTTTTTATTTCATTAAATTCCATCTCAAATGAGCATCAACCCTACCCGCCTTCAGCAACACTTTGAAGCCATGTCCCAAATCGGCAAAATTGGCGAGACAGGCACTTGCCGCCCCACCATGACACCACTGGAAAAACAAGGTTTTGAACTGGCCGCAGAGTGGATGAAACAGGCGGGCATGACCACACGCATTGATAACTTTGGCAACCTTATAGGAAGGCTCCAAGGTTTAGATGAAAACCTACCTGTTTTAATGATGGGTTCCCATCTGGACAGTCAGCCTTATGGCGGCAGGTTCGATGGTGTGGCGGGTGTATTATGCGCTATAGAAGTGGTGCACACGTTGACCGAACAAGATGTCGTTCCACACAGAAGCATTGAAGTCATTTCATTTGCTGATGAAGAAGGATGGCGGTTTAACAAAGGGCTGTTTGGCAGCCGGGGCATACTTGGCAGACTGGAAGATGGCGAACTGGAGCGGACAGATAAAGATGGCATATCAAGGCGACAGGCGCTCATAGATTTTGGCTGCGATCCGGACAAATTTAAAGCCGATGAATATGCACCGGGAAGCATTTTTTGCTTCCTGGAACTACACATTGAGCAGGGGCCGATCCTGGATATTGCGCACAAGCCGATTGGTGTGGTCAGCGGCATTTCCGGGCCGCTTTGGCTGACGGTGAAACTGAAAGGAATGGCCGGTCATGCGGGTAGCGTGCCAATGGCAATAAGGAAAGATGCCTTGTTAGGAGCCGCTGAAATCATTATTGCATTGAACGAAATAGCCACGCAATTGCCCGGTGCACCTACGGTGGGAACGGTGGGTACGCTAAACGTTTTTCCGGCAAGCAGAAATATCATTCCCGAAGAAGTCACTTTCACTATTGACCTCAGGGATATTGATCTTGACCGTCGCAATCGTTATGAAGCGCAACTGATGGATCGCATCTCATCCATTACTCAAAAACATGGCCTTACATATACTATTAGTGAAGACACTAACAGCGAACCTCGCTACTGTGCAGACTGGATAAAGGACATCATTCACACACAATGCAAAGCACTGAACCTGGATGCGCCGGAGTTGATGAGCGGCCCTTTTCACGATTCGCTTGCCCTGTCTTATGCCTGCGACTATGGGATGATATTTGTTCGCTGCAAAGACGGCATCAGCCACAATCCGCTGGAATATTCTTCTTATGAAGATCTTGCATTGGGTACTGAAGTGCTTTTCAATGTGGTAAAAGAAATAGAAAAGCGCTAAAGAAATTCCGGGCAGATTTTTATTTTTTTGGGAAAGCGCAGGCAACGTCTGTTTTATATGGTGTATCATTGATAAAAAGTAGTTCGCTTTTACTTTTTTTGAAAAATAATGAGAAATATCGAAATGTAATATTACATTTACAGAGCGGAAAGAATTTATAGCTACAGAAATTTTTAGCCGATAAAAGGTTCTTGCACCACCGCCCCTCAACTTTAGAAATCATCCCCCGTACAGTACATTTATTGTTTACCTTTAAATCGTTTTGTCATGGAAAGATTTACACACGGCAGCAAATTGAAAGAAAACATCATCACAGCAGTTCTTGTAGGCAGTTTTCTTGCTTACATAGGATTTGTCATTTTAACTAAATAGTGACCACGGCAATTGTTTTCTTATGAGAATTTCACCTGCAATTGTGCTTTATTGTGTACATGATTGCAGGGTTCTTTGTGCGATTACATTTTTCAAATTGAAATTCTTTCATTAGCACATTAGCTCATTAGCAAATCAGCACATTTTCATCCCATTTTCAAATTGAGCCATTTTCAAATTTTCAAATTTTGCACTTTATTGATGATATTAGTGGTGGAAAATCCTTCTAAAATAGGGTTAATGACCACCCTGCCCCCATTAGCAATCACTTCATTTGCACCTGCTATCTGGTCTATTGTGTAGTCTCCGCCTTTCACAATTACATCAGGCAAAATGGCTGTAATCAATTCCAGCGGCGTATCTTCTTCAAACAATGTCACAGCATCTACTATGGCCAGGCTTGCCATCACCAATGCCCTGCTTTGTTCATTGTTTACAGGTCTTCCTTCGCCTTTTAAACGATTGGTGCTGGCATCAGAGTTCAATCCCACAATGAGTATGGTAGCTTCTCTTGCGGCATTGCTTAGTGAGGCTATGTGGCCAGCATGAATAATATCAAAACAACCGTTGGTAAATGCGATTGTCTTGTTCAAAAGCCGCCATCTGGCAACTGCCTTTACAAGTTCTTCACGACTCAGTATTTTGGGGGGAATTGATTCTGGCTTGTTCATAAACATTGCTTTTTTTATTGAACCAGGGCAGCAGCCCAAGCGATATAAATCCAACGATGACAATAATTAAAAACTGGGCAAACCACTGCATGGTTCCATTAGCAAGACCCAACTCGTATTGAACCCCGTTTCTTTGCAAAACTTTGGCAAGAAAAACTGCGTAAGCACCAATGCCACCGGGGGATACAATCATGCCTATGCTGGCAAAAGCAAGTGCCGAAACTGCGACAGAAAAGGGAAGCCCTGCAGTGCCTGCGGTGCCGTAAAACCCCACCCATGTGCCTGCAAGATACAATGCCCAAATGCCAATGCTGCAAGCGATAAATTCCCATTTGTGCTTCATATCTTTTACACTCACAAGTCCCTGCCAAACCCCGTTAATAATGCCATGAATACGATGTACTATCTTTATCTGATCATATTTTTTTAAAAATTGCCTGATTGCAATTATGACCACAACAAGCACCCCCGAAGCAATGAGTAGTTTTTTATAATCAAAAGCTCCTGTTTTTCCCAGGAAAAATTTCCTGAGAAGGTGAATGCCAAAGTCGCCAATAACATCGAACTGCAATGCAAAAGCCATTAAAAAAATCAAAGCCAGGCAGACCACATCAAATGCCCTTTCAGCCACTATGGTGCCTACCAGTTTTTCCGCAGGCACGTGTTCGTATTTGGCAAGAATGGTACATTTCAGCACTTCGCCGAGGCGTGGCACAGCCAGGTTAGCCAAATAGCCAATCATAACGGCAAAAAAAGTATTGGCAAAAGACGGGTTATAGCCCATTGGGTAAATCAGCATTTTCCAACGCAATGCTCTGAGAAGATGGCTGGCAGACAAAATAAAAAAAACCGGAATCAGCAACCAGTAATTTGCAGTAGAAATCGCTTTTTTAAAATCATCCCACTTATCATCAGGAACCTGGTGAAGGCTCCACCACACCAAAAAAATCCCCACACCCAAAAAGGCAAAATATTTTACAATTCCGAATATTTTTTTATTCATGTCGAATGGAAACTTTCAGTTGCAAGATAATGAAATGTGTGATTATCAAGGATAAGTCTTGCGTTTAACAGGCTGCAAAAAATAATGGCCTTAATCGTTCATGACCATATTATCTATCAACCTAACTTTACCAATGGAAGCCGCAATAAGTGCGACAACATTGTGTAAAGTATCGGACGTGGCAGGTTGTAAAGTGCCACTATCTGCAATAGTCACATAATTAACTTTGCTAAAACCATTTGAAAGCAGGTAGTCCGATGCGTGCAGGATGAGCTGATCAACAGTCAAAAAATGAATATTCTGCCTGATATATTTCAGCATTTTGAAAATGGCGGTCGCCTGTTCTTTTTCAGCTTCGGTCAGTCGCTGATTGCGGCTACTCATGGCCAGTCCCGACGGCTCCCTATGTGTTGAACCAATAACGATTTGAGCCGGGCTTTTTATAATTTCTATCAGCCTTTGAATGACCATACATTGCTGGTAATCTTTTTGCCCAAGGAAAAGAAAATCAGGCAAAACAATGCCAAGCAATTTATGCACCACCTGGCAAACTCCCTGGTAATGTCCGGGACGAAAGGTTCCTTCCAAAACATGCTCCAGTTCACCAATGTCATAATGTGGCAGATGGCTTGTTCCATTCGGGTATATTTCACTTGTCTGTGGCAAAAACAAGACATCGCAACCAGCTTGTTCAAGCAGCAAAATGTCATTTGAAATAGTGATGGGGTAATTATCAAAATCTTTTTGATCATTGAATTGGGTAGGGTTCACAAAAATGCTGCAAACCGTCAGGTTATCATGCTTCCTTGCCATTTCCAACAGTGAAATATGACCGCTATGAAGTGCCCCCATAGTTGGTACAAAGCCGACTTTAGTGTCTCCAGACCGTATGTTTGAGAGGCATTTTTGCAGGTCACAGGCGTGTTTAAATAACTTCATTTCACTTGGTTAAACGGAGTAAAAGGCATAATATAGCCTGTTTTGATAATTTTTGTTAGCTTTGCAAACTCTTTTTCTAAAGGGGTCTCATAACGACTAAACCAAATCGGAATAATGTCAACAAAGAAAAGAATTTTATTTATTGCCAACGAAATGTCTCCATATCTGGAGCTGACAGAGTTTGCAGAAATAGTGAACAAGCTGGCCATAAAAAGTAACGATGCCGGTCTTGAAGTCAGATGTATTATGCCCAGGTTTGGCATTATTAACGAAAGAAGGCACCGTCTCCACGAAGTCGTTCGGCTGTCTGGTATCAATGTCAGTGTGGACAATGATGATTATCCGCTACAGATAAAAGTGGCATCACTGCCCAATGCCCGCCTGCAGGTATATTTTCTGGATAATGAAGATTTTTTTAAACGAAAGTTTGTTTTTAATGATGAAGAAGAAAACTGGTACACGGACAATGATCTGCGTGCTATCTTTTTTTGTAAAGGCGCATTGGAAACTGTTAAAAAATTCGGGTGGCCGCCAGACGTCATACACTGTAGCGGCTGGATGACAGGACTCATTCCTTTGTTCCTAAAAACTGCTTATAAAAAAGAACCTGTTTTTGCCCATAGCAAAGTTGTTTACACGCTCAACAGTTCCACTTTTGATGACAAGCTGAACAGTGACTTTTATAAAAAAGCTATTATTCATGCGAATTTGAAAGAAAAAGACACTGAAATTTTTAAAGACGGAACAAACTATGCACTGCAACGTGGCGGTGCCACTTACGCTGATGCAGTCACCTTCGGATCTGAAAATGTTGATAAGAAATTAATGACAGAATTTGCCAAAATCAAAGGCAAAAAAGTCTTACCCTTCAAAGGCTATGAAACTGATTTAACAGAGTATTTGGAATTGTATAACGACCTTGCCGCCAAGTAATCTTCTACATATTTTATCTAATCTTTTTCAGCGGATGCGTAATTTTATTTTGATAGCGGCGGCTATTGTTTTGTTTATTATCGGATGTACAAAAATTGAATCCACGACCATTGGTTCCGGTCTCATTCCGCCAGCAGACGGGGTCAATACTTTTGATACTGTCTTAGATGTTAATAACAATACATTTTTGGATTCACTCGGCTTTGGAGCCAAAATTTACAGGGGCGACGACCACATCATCGGCATCATTGATAATGACCCGATTTTTGGAACAGCAAAAGCGACGACATACCTGGAACTGAAACCAACTTACTATAGGTTTTCATTTCCTGCTAAAACCTCACTCAAAGCAGATTCTGCTTATTTAATTCTTAGTTACAGGGCTACGTTTGGAGACAGCTCCATTACATCTACACAGGAATGGCAAGTGGAGGAATTGTCGGATTCGTTAAAGAGGGACACAATCTATGATGTTCGTACTAAATTTTCAACAACAGGGGTTTCACTGGGTTCTAAAATTATTAATGTCAGTACCCTTAGAGATTCCGTACATGAAAATTTGGAAAGTGCAAAAAATCAAATCAGGATCAAACTTGACCTTGCATTTGCGCAGCGGTTTATTAACCAATTAGATACCGCAAAATATTTAAACGATACATCTTTCAGAAAAGCGTTTAAAGGGTTTGCAATCGGGCCAAAATCAGGAACGCATGGCGGTGCTTTGTTGCGTATCAATCTATTGGATACGAATACCAAACTAGCATTGTATTACGATTATAAAAAAGACGACACCGCCCATGTCATCACAAACGAAGTCAGCTATTTTAGGTTTAGCCAGGGAATTTATACTCCATCATCGGGCAGTGCCAATTATATAGAAAGAAGCCGCTCCGGTTCGGTTGCCGAAATGAATTATTTGAACGGTGCAAACAACAATAATGTTTATCTGCAAACCACACCAGGCACATTTGCTACTATCAAAATTCCAGCGCTTCCAAATCTTCCCAATGCAATTATTCACCGGGCGGAGTTGTTAACCTTCCAGGTTGCCGACTCGGTCATGTTGTTCAAAAAATTCAATGCACCAAATTTTTTATTACTCAGTCGTTATGATTCGGTAAATAAGATCAAAAGGAATGTTCCCAATGATTTTCTCGTAAGTTCCGGTGTAGATAATTTTTCCACCTTTGGCGGATATAGTATTGACAGGGCAATCAATGGAGTTACCACAAAGTCTTATGAGTTTGATATCAGCCGCTATGTTCAAGGCATTGTGACCAGGCATGATACATGTTTTACACTCCGGTTGTCTGCACCAACGAATGACTCACTATCATTTACTTCACCTTATCCGTCCAATGTTGCTGCAGGTCTTTACTACATTACACCTAATATTACTAATCAGTCAGCAGATGGGTGTGTCATACTGGGTGGAGGTTCCCGAGCCACTGCCGATCCTTACAGAATGCGGCTACACATTGTTTATTCAAAGATTTAAGTGAATGTTTTTCTGCCCTATATTTGCACCTCTTAATCAAAAAAAACAATTTTATTTATTATGCCTTATTTATTTACTTCTGAAAGTGTTTC
>JAYTGA010000336.1:0-8276 GCA_043733905.1 Segetibacter sp. | reverse complement strand
TGACATGGGGCCAAGCTGGTATTGGATGCCCGATGTGTTTGAGCGGTTTTTTAGTTTTTTTGGAAAAAAAGTTTCCGATTATTATCAGCTTCAACGGTTAGACCCTTCTTACCGCATTTATTGGCCAGATGGTCCGGTTGACATTCCCGCCGATTATAATTCTCTACGCCAACTTTTTGAAAGCATAGAAAAGGGCAGTTCCGAAAAACTGGATGCCTTTTTAAAAGAAGCCGCTTACAAATATAAAACAGGTATGCAAAAGTTGGTCTTAAAACCCAGCTTATGCTTAGCTGAATTTGCAGAATGGGATGTAGTGAAAGGATTGTTCAAACTCAACTTGTTCAGTTCCATGAAAAAGCATGTGGCAGCCTATTTCACCCATCCTAAGCTAAGAGAATTAATGGAATTCCCGGTGCTGTTTTTAGGTGCATTGCCCCAAGAAACACCTGCTCTTTACAGCCTAATGAACTATGCCGACATTATAGGAGGCACATGGTTTCCACAAGCAGGGGGAATGTACAGTGTGGTACAAGGCATGTATGACCTTGCAAAAGAGTTGGGAGTCACATTTCATTTTGACCAAAATGCAGAAGAAATAGTCGTGCAAAATGATCTTGTAAAAATTGTGCGAACCGATAAAAATAATTTTCAGGCAGACGTTGTCATTGGCAGCGCAGACTATCATCACATAGAAACCAAACTGCTTAAACCGGAGTATAGAAGCTATACTAATGATTATTGGGACAAACGGTTAATGGCTCCCGGCTGCTTACTCTATTACATCGGTTTGAATAAAAAGTTGAAAAATATTACGCACCACACTCTATTTTTTGATGCGCCGTTTCAGCCACATGCAGAAGAAATTTACAAAACAAAACAATGGCCTTCTGAACCTTTGTTTTATGTAAGTGCCACATCTGTATCGGACTTTTCTACAGCACCTGATGGATGCGAAAATTTATTTTTTTTAATTCCAGTAGCTCCGGGTCTATCAAATGATAATGAAAGTCTTCGTGAACATTATTTCTCCATGATTGTTTCAAGATTTGAAAAGCACATAGGCGAGAAAATAAAAGATAATATTGTTTATCAAAAAAGCTATGCACATTCAGATTTTATAAACGATTACAATTCTTTTAAAGGAAATGCTTATGGATTGGCAAACACACTTCGGCAAACGGCCATCCTGAAACCATCCATTAAAAGTAAACGCGTTAAAAATCTGTACTTTACAGGGCAGTTGACAGTTCCCGGTCCGGGAGTGCCACCGAGCCTAGTGAGCGGAGAAGTAGTTGCAAAGCAGATTTTGAAAGATTTTAAACAAAAGAAATAGTCTCAGAAACTATTTTAAAAACAAAAAGAAGTATAGGTTTTTTATGATGAATATTTTTCATAGTGTAAGTGAGCAGTGCAGCAAACTAACGACTGAAGCCTATAGCACTTCATTTGCTTCAGCCATCCGTTTACTGCACAAAGACCTGAGAACGCCTATTTACAATATTTATGGCTTTGTCCGCTTTGCAGACGAAATCGTGGACACTTTTCATGATCACGATAAAAGCCTGCTTCTACAGCAATTTAAAATTGAAACTTTTGAAGCTATTCAAAGAAAAATAAGTCTCAACCCCATTCTTCACAGCTTTCAGCAAACGGTCAATTGTTTTAAAATAGACATTGATCTCGTCCATGCTTTTTTTACCAGTATGGAGCAGGACCTTAACAAAATAGAATATAATTGCAATTCTTACAAAGAATATATTTACGGTAGTGCTGAAGTAGTTGGTCTTATGTGTCTGTATGTGTTTTGCGAGGGTGAAAAAACTGTGTTTGAGTCATTGAAACCTTATGCACAAAGTTTGGGCGCAGCTTTTCAAAAAGTCAACTTTCTCAGGGACATCAAAGCAGACAGCGAGCAGTTGGAAAGAATGTATTTTCCTGGTTGCAGCTTTCAGCATTTTTCGCAAATCGATAAAATAAAAATTGAAGAAGACATTCAAAAAGATTTTGAAAATGCCTTTGTTGGTATCATCAATCTTCCAATAAAAGCACGTTTTGGTGTCTACGTGGCTTACAAATATTATCTCACATTGTTCCGAAAAATAAAAAGAATAAACGCCACAGAAATATTGAACGAAAGGATAAGGATACCCAATTATGGAAAGGTTGTCATTGTGGCCAAAGCAGGATTGCGAAGTCAGTTTAACATGCTGTAAAACTTCCCTTATTTTTACCGTATGGAACAGGTAATTTTAGTGAATGATTTTGATGAAGAAATAGGTACAATGCCAAAGATGGAAGCCCACATAAAAGGTAAACTTCACAGAGCCTTTAGCATATTTATTTTTAATGGAAAAAAAGAAATGCTTTTGCAGCAACGGGCGGCTGAAAAGTACCACAGTGGCGGATTGTGGACCAATGCATGTTGCAGTCATCCTCGTCCTGGCGAAGATATTATGGATGCTGCCAACCGACGTTTGCAAGAGGAATTAAGCTTTACAACTACTCTCCAAAAAATTTTTAATTTCACCTACAATGCCACGTTTGACAATGGATTGATTGAGCATGAATTTGATCATGTTTTTCTCGGTTTTTATGACGGGAAAATAGTTCCAGATCCAGGCGAAGTTCAGGATTATTCTTATTTCTCAATGGATGAAATTGATCTGTCGATTAGACAAACGCCGGAAAAATATACGGCATGGTTTTGCATCGCTTTTCCCAAAATAAAAGAATGGTTTGCTTCTCAAAATGAATAAAAGAATTATTGTTTCACCAGCCGCCCATCCACGGGTAATGTTTTAGAATAAATCACTTTTACTTTTTTAAAATCAGTATGAAGCGGATTCAATAGATAATTGCACTCCTCGGGCATAAGGACTGAAGGAAGTTTCAAAGCCAGTGACACACCTTTTCCTATAAATTCATCACCTATTTGTCTCAGTTGAACAGGTGGTGGATAGTTTTGCCAGTTGGCAGGTAACTCTGCAATGGTATATTGATCAATGGATGTTTCAGGTATTTCAAGACAAATCATGCAATAAGATAGTGAGGCAATATTGGTCATATGTGCTACAGTTTCCAATAGAGCCAAAGAAGCAGTTTCCGCTGTGTATAGGATGTATTTTCCTTTGCTGTTCCACCTGCCTCCATACATTGCCGCACCTCTGCCGCTGAGGTCATTTACGAAGCCGCATTTACTGATTCGATATAATTTCATCAGGCAAAAACTCCTTGTTCTATTCGTCCTAACTCGTCCATCAACATTTCTATGCCAAGTGAGGTGTCTAAAAAAGTTTTTGGCCTTTTATCGCCCAGTGCCATGACTTCACGGTTCATCCAAACTTTGAAAAGCTCCATGTTGCCAAAGACTTCTTCGCCCCGGCTATAAAGGCGGGCCAGTTCCAGCACTCTTTCTGATTGCTCTGCATCCAGCTTTTGTTTGGAAGTATAGCGGCGAAGTGTTCTATCGGATGTATGAATAATTTGGGCAACTTCGGTTATACTAAGCCCTGCGACATTTACAATATTGTCAAGAGCATTTTTGGGTAATCCTTCTCTGATGAGTGCTATGTAGTCAAAATCGCTTTGGACTTCACTGTATTTTTTAGCAAAAGAAAGACCTAATAATGCAACAGGATGTTTTAAAGCATTCGAACCTGAATGTGTTGAAGTATATCCATGTGAATGGGATAATGAAAAAGAAATGGCAGGCTCGCTAACCATATTTTTGCTAAAGTCATCGGTTTTGGGTTCGTAAGTTTTGTGTTTCATCTTTCGGATATTTGACCCAAAGATACGGTCATTTGTCTGGGTTTAGAGTTTTTTTGCTTTTTTTTATAAAATAATCACTAAACCAATTGCGGCTATCTTTGTTACTTTACTTTGAAGACGTTGGTACTAAATTTTATATTGTAATGAATTGGCTCATTTATTTTGGTATTGTCATTGGTACGTTTTGCCTGATGGAATGTATAGCATGGGCTACCCATAAATATGTTATGCATAAGTGGCTTTGGTGCCTTCACGAAGATCATCATAAACATACGCCAGGTTTTTTTGAAAAAAACGATGCGTTCTTTCTCATTTTTGCCATTCCAAGTATGTTGTTGTTTCTTTTTGGTTCGTTAAATGAAAAATGGTGGATGATTTGTATAGGTGCAGGTATCTTATTTTATGGCATTGCATATTTTATCGTTCATGATATTATTATTCACCAACGTTTTAAATTGTTTACCCGAAGCAATAATCGTTTTATTCGTGTAGTACGGTGGGCGCACAAAATGCATCACAAACATTTAAACAAAGAGAATGGCGAAAGTTTCGGTATGCTGATAGTGAACGAAAAATATTGGAAGAAAGTAAAAAATGACGATGTAAGAAATAAAGTTCCGCAGCGGGGATAATGATTTATCTATAATTTTACAAAACTAATTTTGAAGGCCGTGAGAAATCATGGCCTTAGTTTTATATTCACACCCTTAAAACATTGAAATGCAAACAGCCGAAGACATCAGGTTGCTGAACGATAAAATACAGTCTGCTTCTTCTTTTGTAGAAAAGTTGCGGACAGAACTTTCTAAAGTGATAGTAGGACAGTTGTACATGGTGGACAGGCTAATAATTGGTTTGTTGAGCAATGGTCATGTGCTGCTCGAAGGTGTGCCGGGTCTGGCAAAAACCCTCACCATAAAGTCGCTTGCACAGGCGGTTGATGCACGTTTTAGCCGCATCCAGTTTACGCCGGATCTACTGCCTGCCGATGTGGTAGGCACCATGATTTATAACCAGCAGCGCAACGAGTTTGTGATAAGAAAAGGTCCAATTTTTGCCAACTTCATACTGGCTGATGAAATTAACCGTGCACCGGCAAAAGTGCAGAGTGCGCTGCTGGAAGCTATGCAGGAAAAGCAGGTAACGATAGGTGAAGAAACGCACAAACTGCAAGAACCGTTTTTGGTATTGGCTACTCAAAATCCGATAGACCAGGAAGGAACCTACTCTTTGCCGGAGGCGCAGGTGGACAGGTTTATGTTGAAAGTGGTAGTGGGCTATCCAAGCCGCAGCGAAGAGCAAATGATTATTCGACAACAAGTACAGGGGGAGGATGTGCCACACATCAACTCAGTGGTAAGCATCAATGAAATACTACAGGCACGGTCGCTGGTGAGGCAGGTGTATATGGACGAAAAGGTGGAGCAATACATTCTGGACATTGTGTTTGCCACACGCAGCCCTGAACAGTTTGGGCTGGGGAGGCTGAAGTCTTTGATTAGTTATGGTGGCTCGCCACGGGCCAGTATTAACCTTGCGTTAGCGGCAAAAGCTCATGCTTTTATGAACAAACGGGGCTATGTGATTCCCGACGACATAAAGGCAATTTGCAAAGATGTGATGCGACACAGAATTGGCCTGACCTACGAAGCGGAGGCTGAAAACATGACTTCGGAGAGAATTGTGGATGAGATATTGAATGTGATTGCGGTGCCGTAGAGAGTAGTAAGATGTTAGTAGCAAGTAGTTAGAAAAAACTAGAAACCCATTAATGACGACCACCGATATTTTAAAGAAAGTAAGGGAACTCGAGATTAAAAGCAAGCGGTTAACCAATCACCTGTTTACTGGTGAGTATCACACGGCTTTTAAAGGAAGGGGTATGTCATTTAAAGAGGTGAGGGAATACTATGCGGGAGATGACCCAAGGTTCATTGACTGGAACGTGACGGCGCGGATGGGGCATCACTACAGCAAAGTGTTTGAGGAGGAAAGGGAGCTGACTGTGTATATGCTGATGGACATGAGTGCCAGTAGTTTGTTTGGTACATTTAGACAAAGCAAACGCGACCTGATGACGGAAATGGCGGCTGTTCTTGCTTTTTCGGCCATCAGCAATGGAGATAAGGCTGGTTTGGTGCTATTTAGTGATAAGGTGGAAAAATTTCTTCCGGCAAAAAAAGGGAGGGATCATGTGCTGCACAGTGTCAGGGAAATGCTGTCGTTTGCATCGCATTCAACGCAGACAGATGTGCAGAAGGCATTGCACTTTCTCAATAATACGACAAGGCATAAAAGCATTGTGTTTTTGCTAAGTGACTTTGCGGATTCGGGGTATCATGATGCACTGCGGGTAGCGGCGAAAAGACATGATGTAATAGGAGTTCAGGTGTATGATGAGAGAGATTCAAACCTGCCTAAGATGGGTCTTCTGAATGTGAGGGATGCCGAGACCGGTAAAACAGTACTCCTTGACACAAACAACGACTACACACGATACAAATATGCTCAACAGTTCCAAACGATACTGGATGATGCAAAGGTTTCTTTCAGAAAGGCTGGGGCTGACCTGCTACAGATTTCTACAGGGCAGGATTATGTAAAAGTTTTACAACAATTTTTTATTACAAGGGCATAGGTGAAGAAGCAAAACCTACATATCGGTTGGATTGCTATGCTGTCAGTTGCATGTTTTATTCATAGCAATTTATATGGCCAGAAAATAAGTGCTTCGGTAAACCGTAGCCGGATATTTATTGGTGAAAAGATATCGCTGAAATTATCGGTAGAGCAGGCGCAGATGGGCATTCATTGGTTTCAGTTTGAAGACACAATGAACCACCTTGAAGTGACAGGGCGAAGTAAAATAGATACGGTGCAATCTGGTGGTTTTATGAACTTTTATCAAACAGTTTCCCTTACTTCTTTTGACAGCGGCAGGTGGCAGTTTCCTGCATTGGCGGTTGCAGGCATTAACCAGATTACTATGCCCATAATTATTGATGTGGTGCCCGTAGATGTGTCGCAGAAGAAAGATTATAACGATATTAAAGACATTGAAGAAGTTCTGCTGAAAACCAATCCTGTGCTGATTGCAACACTTGTTTTTCTCACATTGTTTTCACTTTTTATGATCATTATTCTTGTGTTGAAAAAGAGAAAAGGCATGGTTCCGGCAATGATATTAAAAGGCAATGAAACGCCATTGGAATGGGCCTTGGAACAACTGAATAAACTACAACAACCCGATACAAGCTCCCTGCCGGAGGCAAAGAAATACTATGGTGAACTGAACATCATTAGCCGGAAATTTTTTGTCATGCAGTGGCAGCAAAACAACCGTCAACTGACCACCGATGAATGGATGGTAAACCTGCAACAAATAGAAATGGATGCAGTTTATAAAACCCCGTTTTACCAGTTTCTGCGACTGGCGGATAGTGTGCGGTTTGCGAAATTTTTGCCACCTGTGCAGGAAAATGAAACTGCTAAACAAACAGTCAAAACAATGCTGCAGAAAGCCGCATTGCTTCCTGCCGACATCTACTCAACTTATCAACCAAAGCAAAGCTGATGCTGTACGACTGGTTTCAAAATATCACGTTTGCATGGTCGGAGGCATTGGGGTTGCTGCTGATTTTGCCTTTGCTCATATTCTGGTACTATGAAAGCAACGAGAACCGGCAGGCATCCATGTTGGTGACGACCACCCATTTTATCAGTGAAATAAAAAGCCCCAAAACATGGCTTAAGCATGTACTTTTTGTACTTAGATGCATTGTACTTGTGTTCATGATTGTAGCATTGGCAAGACCACAGCATAAGTATAGCGAACAACAGACTGAAGGTGAAGGAATAGACATTGTCCTGTGCTTTGACATTAGCGGCAGCATGACGGAGAAAGATTTTTCTCCCAACCGGCTGGAAGCCTCGAAAGAGGTAGCACAGGCATTTGTGAATGAACGGACAGGGGATAGGATTGGCGTGGTCATTTTCAGCAGGCAAAGCTTTACACTTTGCCCTATAACGACCGATAAGACGGCTGTGCTGACTCAAATTGCGAACATTAAAAGCGGCTATCTGGAAGAAGAGGGTACTTCTATAGGTTCAGGGCTGGCAACAAGTGTGGACAGGCTGAAAGATCAGAAAACAAAAAGTAAAATCATCATTTTACTGACCGATGGAGTTGACTTTGGGGGAATGATTCCGCCGGACATTGCTATGGAAATGGCGAAGCTGTACAGGATAAAAGTTTACACAATAGGAGTGGGCTCAGACAAGGAAATGGACGAAGTCATCACCACGCCATTTGGCACCACAACCCAAAAAAAACAACTGGAATTTAATGAAGGCCTGCTACAAGACATTGCCAAACAAACCGGCGGACAATACTATCGTGCTACCGATGTGGAAACGCTGAAAAAGATTTACACCAGCATCAACACACTGGAGAAAACAAAAATAAAAATCACATCTTATGACAGGTTTACTGAAGAGTTCCTGCC